>NZ_LWFI01001688.1:0-879 GCF_001635735.1 Oleiphilus sp. HI0067 | reverse complement strand
GCATTAACTAATAGATCGTAACTGCCATTAAAGCCTTCTGGGTGGGATATTTCGAGATTGCCCAAATCAAAACCTGTAAGTAGTGCTTGAGAAATACCGTCGATTACCATCACCTCAGCAGTGAGGGCTCCGTCCGTCACTATAGATCCTACGGGCAGGTCCAATAACATTACAGACAGAGTTTCTGAGCCATCGATATCAACCAATGAAGCCTCTGCATTCAGACCATAATTAGCGCAATTTTCAACAACCAAAGCTGCATCAGGAAGTACATCAACGACCACAGTGGCTACTGATACATTAAACCCATCGGATATCGTTACTTGATAACTGTCTCGACCGAGAAAACCATCTACTGGAGTGTATGTGAATGTGCCGTCACCATTATCAAGAACAGCTCCGTTACTGCCCTGAGTAAATGATTGAACGATAAGAATGTCACCCTCCGCATCTGTGGCTGTAGTAATGACATTATCTGAATCTATACTCCCTTGGTCGATGCGCATAGACTGCTGCTGATCCAAGAGTGACGGAGCCCAATTCGATGGTGCCATCGAGATAGTAAAATCTGACTCAGCATTGTGATTTTGAATACCAATCGAGCCATCGTTCAGTAATTCTCCGAAGTCATAAGCTGTTTTTACAACACCATCTACTACAATGGACGCGACGCTGCCATCTACGACCAATGTCATCGCATTTGGCTCACCAACAGTAATTGTTTCCGGAACAAAGGTGTCAGCGACGATATCGATATTTTCAATACCGTTTTCAATCTGATTGAACTCCCAACCTTGTTTACCAACACGCATGTAAGCGGCTTTTTAATTATTAATATCGACATAATCAAAGATTATGGCCCCATTTTTATACTCCGGC
>NZ_LWFI01001687.1:0-1612 GCF_001635735.1 Oleiphilus sp. HI0067 | reverse complement strand
CGAGCAAGATCAGGCAGGGCAGCGAATCAGTGATCGTACAGATTCATTGTCCTACAGCTCGCAACAAGCCAATTTGGTTAAAACCATCGATCAGGTTGTACTGAACAGCTGGGGTGAAGTATCTGCCGTGCGTTATGAGGTAGGTGAGACTTTACTGCAGAACTTACAAGCTTATTTGTTGCTGTGTGCAGAGCAAGCAGGTGGGCCATTCGAATTGATCGTGCGCTGTTTTAGTTCGTTCAGAGCGAGAGCCATTGAAGACCGAGTGAAAGCATTATTTTATGAGGCTCGCTCTGTATTATTTGGCCCAGATCATCAAGTCCGTTCAGTTAGGTATATTATTGGTTTGGGCAAATCCTTCTATTTGATTCATGCAGCGAACACGCAATTTCGTTTTGAGCTGTTCGAAACTCAAGATGTACTCTTTGAACGTTTAAGGCGTGTTGAAGGCAGTTACTTGCCGATTAGGTTCGATAGCCATGCTCTTGAACACGAAACCGTTCTGAAAACAGCGCTCGCGATGAACGAGCCAGATTTAATTCAAGTCTTTTATGTCTATCAAGAGAACGAAATTGATCTGTATGTATTAGACGAGTTTGGGGGCTTGTTAAAGGGGAGCCTTCCACGCCAAGACGAGTCGATCATGCAGTCAGCGGTGTTCTCTTTCTTAAGTATCGTGCTAGATCGCAGACAATTGAGTATGGCGCATCATCATCACGGTGTTATGCCAACGGTTGCGCTGTATGCAGTGTCCGAGTCACAAGGTGATATTCATACACGGCGCATAAAGCGGATTGATTTGCTAGAGGCAGAGCCCGTTCACGCCTTCGCTAATTATGCAGGAGACACCTTGCATTATGATTTCCATGCGCTTGGTAAAGACTTCTCTTATACCGAATATGGTGATCAACAATTCGCCGCATTAACACATAGTTTTGAGCACTCTCGTACACGCGCGGGTGCGTATTTGAAACTCACTGATCTGAGTTTTCCCGCTGATCCTTTGGGTGTATTGCGCAGTGATGGCCAAGGCTTTGGTGTTCTTGATTACTTTAAAGTATTCATTGAATTTGAAACAGCTTTTGCCAAAGCTGTTAATTCCCAGCAGCGCACATCTTAGCGTTAGTCTTTGCTTGTACGACAAGCTATAATCGCCCCATCTTTGATGTCAGAAAATCTTTTTTGGAAATCGCCATGCGCCATATAAAGACCTTTGGTCTGCTTTTAGTTGTAAGCTCAGTGTTATTGGGCTGCGGACAAAAGGGCGCCTTGTATTTACCTGAAACAGAAGAACCTGCACAAGAGCAGTCATCTGACGCATAACTTGATTAGTAAAGGCGGCGAGCGATTTAATCGCTGAAATAGTATGGATTATTTTACTCTAAAAAATGGTCAGCTTTACGCTGAAAACGCATCCCTTCAAGACATTGCAGAGCAATACGGTACGCCAACGTATGTGTATTCACGTGCAGCATTTGAGCAGAGCTTTCTTGCTTATAAAAATGCATTCGGGGATCACGATCACCTTGTTTGCTACGCAGTAAAAGCGAATTCGAATCTCGCGGTATTGAGCATTCTTGCTCATTTAGGTGCAGGTTTTGACATCGTATCG
>NZ_LWFI01001686.1:0-1693 GCF_001635735.1 Oleiphilus sp. HI0067 | reverse complement strand
CGCTTTGATTTCTATAGACATTTCCAATCCTTAAAATTTATTCGTTATCGAAAGCTTGTTTAACAAGGGCTGCCTGTTCCTCGACATGAACAGAGGTATAACCTGCTGCTGGTGAGGCTGAACCTTCACGCCCGGCATAACGCAAATAGACTTTTTCAGTGACTTCTTTTAGAGCTCCGCGCATTCGATGCTGAGTTGGATACCAAGCACCTTGGTTTTGTGGTTCTTCCTGACACCAAACGACATCTTTTAGCTTCGGATATTCGTTGAATACGGAAACTAAGTCGTCGTGAGGGAATGGATAGAGCTGCTCAATACGAACAATCGCTGTATCTGCGATCTCATTATTACGACGATAATCAAGTAAGTCGTAATAAACTTTACCGCTACACAAAATAACCGACGTCACTTTCCTAGGGTTAAGGTCTTCAACTTCTCCGATGACCGTCTGGAATGTTCCATTGCTCAAATCATCAAGCGTAGAAATCGCTTCCTTATGACGCAGTAAGCTTTTTGGAGTAATCGCGACCAAAGGCTTACGCAAAGGACGTTTAACCTGACGACGCAACATATGAAATACCTGCGCAGGCGTTGTTGGAACACATACTTGAATATTGTGCTGCGCACAAAGCTGCAAGTATCGCTCGAGACGAGCTGAACTGTGCTCCGGCCCTTGACCTTCATAGCCATGAGGTAGAAGCATGGTTAATCCACACAAACGTCCCCACTTCTGTTCACCACTTGTAATGAACTGATCGATCACTACCTGAGCACCATTCGCAAAGTCGCCAAATTGAGCTTCCCAAATCACTAGCGCATTTGGATTAGTTGTGGAATAGCCGTATTCAAAAGCAAGAACAGCTTCTTCTGATAGCAAAGAATCATATATCTCTAAACGAGGCTGATCTTCACTCAAATTTGCCAATGGAATATAAGCCGAACCATCTTTCTGATTATGAAGTACGGCGTGTCGGTGTGAAAACGTCCCTCGACCTACATCTTGACCCGTAATACGAATGTCATGTCCTTCATTTAACAATGTTGCATAAGCCATCGTTTCGCCGTATCCCCAGTTAAGAGGCAAGGCGCCTTGGTCCATCTTCTTACGATCTTCGATAATTTTTTGCACCTGACGCTGAATAGGAAGACCATCAGGTGTAGACTGCAATTTCTTTCCGAGCTTCTGTATTGTCTTAAGAGCAACACCCGTTTTCGCACGAGCGGTCCACTCGTGCCCCAAATAAGGCGCCCAATCAACATGCATCTTAGAGGTAGGCTCCAATACCAAACTGCGAGTTACATGCTCGCCGTTATCTAGTGCCGCTCTATAGTCATCCTCAAGTTTTTTGCTTTGCTCCGCAGTAATAAACCCAAGTTCGACAAGCTTGCTCGAATAAATGGTGCGAGTAGTTGGCAATTTTTTAATTATGTCATACATCAAAGGCTGAGTACCTGAAGGTTCGTCAGCTTCGTTATGACCACGACGGCGATAACAAACCAAGTCAATCACAACATCGCTTTTAAACTCATTGCGATAATCAAGCGCAACTTGAGTTGCGAACAATACTGCCTCTGGATCATCGCCGTTAACATGCAGTATTGGAGCATGAATCATCTTAGCAACGTCAGTACAGTATTCAGTTGATCGCGCATCGACACGTTTGTTAGTAGTAAAGCCAACCTGGTTATTGAT
>NZ_LWFI01001685.1:0-1065 GCF_001635735.1 Oleiphilus sp. HI0067 | reverse complement strand
CTTGCCACCTTCAATGCACTGCTGCGCATTGCACGCCTAGAAATGGGTGGTCGTACTGATAACTTTAAACGCTTTAATCTATCCAACCTACTGTTAGATTCGGCAGAGCTTTATGAATTGGTTGCTGAAGATAAACAACAAACGCTTCGCATAAGGGTTCAAAAAGATATCGAAATCCACGGTGACAAAGACCTAATCTTTCAAACTGTCAGCAACTTGATCGATAACGCAATCAAATACACGCCCAATGATGGAGATATATCCATTGAGCTCGATCTCCACGATAAGCTAGTAAGGTTGTCTATTGCAGATTCTGGTATTGGTATTCCTGAAGAAGAACGATCCAAAGTCTTTGATCGCTTTTATCGTGTTGCTAAAAGCCGCTCTCAACCGGGGAATGGCTTAGGCTTGAGTCTTGTACAAGCGGTTGTCGAACTGCATCAAGGAGAAATTAAACTTAGCGATAATGAACCAGGTTTGATTGTGACCCTTGAGTTGCCTGAAATTGATATCGTAGAAGGGAATGAGATTAAAAATGAACAAGCAGGAATAGAAGTTTCTACACCTGCTTAAACATTTGAAAAATGCTAATTATGCCGCGCGTTTTACTCGCTTAAACGCGTAAGTCGCGGGAAAGGTAACTAATTCGAAGCCACTTTTTGCTAGCTTTTCAGCAACAGAAAATGTCTCTTCAACGTTTGCTTTCGTGCTTTCCGCGCGTGCTTTTAAGCTATCTACTTCGCCTTCAACACGTTTTTGTCCTGCAAAAATCGCAGCAATCAGTGTATGTCGATTGATCTGATTTTCAACTCCCATGCTATCAAGCTGAAAGCCTAAGTTATCTACTTGTTTAAATACTAACTCGCCTATTTGTTGTAGCTTTCTGTTCATGATGTTTTCTCGTGTAAAGTCGTCTGAACTGTGCAAATCACATACGTTTAACAAATAAAGGTATGTTTGCACTGATGGCCGGAACGATACGAGTTTTCCCTAGGCGCTTCAACCTAATTTGCCTCACTCAAAAATATCACGCATAACTACTGCCCGTGATTATTCTTCAAGCTA
>NZ_LWFI01001684.1:0-1112 GCF_001635735.1 Oleiphilus sp. HI0067 | reverse complement strand
ACCGTTTATAAGACCGCTTACTGTCGCTCGCTCAGACATTTTTGGAATCCAATTACGTAGAGCTCCGACCCAATCAACTGACAAACCATCATGCTGCAAAGGATCTTTATTCTGAACAAAATCTAAAAATGCTTGATCGTGAGAATTATCTTTAAAACTACGAGGCCAGTACTCTTTGCGACCTTGCAAAATACTGTGCGCAAATTCCGCCATATGCCAACTCTGCGGCTTCATTAATGGCGCCAACATAAATACATGCTTTAGATTAAGCGGCGATAACACCGTCGCCGACTCTTCTGAACTTAACAAGTCTGCCAAGATGGCTGCGCCCGTGCTCTGACCAAGCAAATACAAAGGAAGTTCACTATCGCATAACGCAAGTATACTTTTTAGCGCAGGCTGATATTGCTCAAAGGCATCAATACTGGCGCGCGCGCCACTCGATAAGCCATGCCCGGGCAAGTCAAATGCAACAACGCGCAGGCCATTAGCAAGAAGGCGCTTCACGATATTTCCATAAAGTCCTGCATGATCATAGTAACCATGAACGATGACTACCTGCCCTTTGATTTCCATTGCGGGCTCAAAAATCTGAGCAACTAGATCAAACTCAACAGACGGCACTACTTGAATTGACTGCGACTTAGCAAGTCCGATCGACAACATATCAATATTGTAAAAATCGGCATAAGACTTGTATAACAAGCCGGAATGCGACTGAGGTTTGCCGCTTAACTTTAATGAACGAGTACTCAGGGCGAGTAAAAAACGATCTCTATCCCAAAACATGTTGAATGGTTCTCACTGACTTAGCGTTTAACATTCGTTATCACCGTGCACCACCAAATGGATCAAGATTTTAGTTACAATTCGCAGCATAAGATAACGAAGCGGTTACTCAATAAACCGCCGATAGTTGAATACTTTTAAGTATAACTAACTTGCGAGATACAGCCTGTGAAAATCAATAATCAAGCACTAAGTGTGATCGATGTCGTAGTAGCCACCACAGTGAGTTTTATATTTATTGGTTTTCTATATCAACACGTGTATGTGTAAGCTGATTTAGTTTAAATAAAAAAGCACGCTTTTTAGCGGGCTTTTTTATTTGG
>NZ_LWFI01001683.1:0-693 GCF_001635735.1 Oleiphilus sp. HI0067 | reverse complement strand
TGGTGGCTCTCCTTGCAGGGTGGCGTAGGACAAAATCATTCACTAACTTTATTAATGCGGCAAATGTATTTCTAATGTCTTTAGGGATATTACTTCTGTTGCAGCAATTGCATGGATATTCGCACGAGCAGCATCCTGATGATTTTGGTTTCAGCGCAGATAATCATTTACATGCCCATGAGGAAATGGATGCTAGTTCGATGAAAGTCCCAGCTAAAACTCATCACGATTCAATTGACTGAACAACAAAGTTTTAAAGAGAGACATTATGATTAACTTTATTAGAACATTACTGCTTGGTGCGGTACTCATATTCAGCCAGTTTGCTTTAGCTGGGCCGGGGCATGATCATTCTCATGATCATCAACATGACCCAATAACAAGCGAACAAGCTGTTGATAAAGCATCGGCACATGTTCAAAAGCTCGTTAATAGAGGGAAGATCGATGCTTCTTGGGCGGAGGTTACGGNTAGCTCTGTCGAAGAAAAATCGTTTGGACATGGTCCTGAATGGGTTGTTTCATTTAAGAATGATGCGATTGCTGACCCAGCAAATCAGACGCTTTATATTTTCTATACCATCAACGGAAAGTACTTAGCTTCTAACTTTACGGGGCAATAAGTAGTCGAAGGAGGTGCGAACACCTCCTTTCAGATCGCTGACAAACCCCGGTTTTTATACCGGGGTTTGTT
>NZ_LWFI01001682.1:0-970 GCF_001635735.1 Oleiphilus sp. HI0067 | reverse complement strand
TATCAATATCTTCCCGTGTGAAAAAGTCAGGCGAACCATGAGGCCCGCAGATAACCCGCAGCTCCCACATGTTTTCAATGCTAGGGAGAAGTTCAATCGGCGCCTGCTCATGGGAGCTACTATCAAGAGAAGTATTGTCATCTGAAGAACTTTCATCCCCAGCGCGATCAATCTGATTTAGATGTAAGACATCACCAATACGCAAAGCACGACCGTTATGTCCGCCAAACTGTCCTAAGGTAAATGTCGAACGAGAGCCCATATATGCTGGGCAATTCAAACCACCTTGAATGCAAAGATAAGCGCGCGTGCCGGCACCAGTAATACGGCCAAGTTTTAGAACTTCTCCCGCGTTAATACTTAATACTTGATTTAGCTCAATGGGCTTATCGTCAAGGGTGGACTCGATCTTGGCACCAGTGATGACCACTTGTGTGCTTGTCTGGAATTGCAGCTCAGGACCTTGAACGGTAATTTCTAGGCCTGCTGCATCATCTGGGTTATCTAATAGGCGATTACCCAACTGGAATGAATAACTATCAAACGGTCCAGATGGCGGAACGCCAACATCCCAATACCCTACTCGGCCTGGCAAATCTTGAATGGTCGTCTGCGTTCCGCCAGTGATCACATCAATGCGTGCAGGTGTGAATGTAAAGTCATTCAAATAACGTGTCGTAACGAGACCACCTTCCAAAACAGGGTCGCGTAACAAACGCTTNAGATACGCAAGATTCGTTTCTGCACCGTACAAGCGAATATCATCGAGCGCATCGCGTAAACAAATCAAAGCATGCTGACGGTCATGCCCCTTAACGATGACTTTCGCCAACATAGGATCAAAATAAGGAGGTACTTCAATGCCCGACTCAATCCAGTGATCAATGCGCACATGTGGGTAGCCTGGAAACGACACCTTGCTGAGCAACCCTGGACAAGGTTGGAAGTCGCGATATGGATCTTCCGCATA
>NZ_LWFI01001681.1:0-491 GCF_001635735.1 Oleiphilus sp. HI0067 | reverse complement strand
CGGCCGCCGCCGACAGGAACAGAAGTCTAGAAACAAGAAAGCTTCAAAGAATCAAAAAACTAAAATCAAAACACGCGCTGCCAATACCCAACATCAATCCATTGTCCGAACTTTCGCCCAACTTGTTCAAGGTGTGCGACTTTCTTCATGCCAAATTTTTCATGTAAGGCTTCGCTCGCTTCATTCGGCAAAGCAACCACCGCCATCACTGCATGCACATCAAGTTGACTCAAACGCTCAAACAAAGCCTGATACAACATTGAACCTACGCCTTTATGATGAAGATTGGCATCGAGATATACGCTAACTTCTTTGGAATAACGATACGCAGAGCGCTCACGCCAAGGCGCAGAATAGGCATATCCAAGACCCTGACCATCTTGCTCCGCGACTAACCATGGTAAGCCAAGTTCTTGTACTTGATTAATTCTTGTCAGAATCTGATTAGCGTCAAGAGGCTCTTCTTCAAAGGTGACGACCGTATGCTTAAT
>NZ_LWFI01001680.1:0-867 GCF_001635735.1 Oleiphilus sp. HI0067 | reverse complement strand
TTTCTCGCTTGCCGTGCTCTATAGCTGCTTTTAAAGCTGTCTCAGCAGACTCTAAATCACCCACCGTGAAGCTGTCTAAGCCAATTCCATAGTATGTCACTGATTTGAGTGGCATATTAGTGCTGTCTAATTCCTCTAATACCTGCTTAGTCAGCTGACTAGCGCCACGTAGATCTGATTGCGAACGGGCGATATAAGAGCGAATTAATGAGATTTCGCTATGCAGATCAACAAGCTCGTCAGTACTGGTCTCTATGTTTGCTAGACGCTGTTGATCGATTAATGCTTCTAATTCATCAAGCAGAGGTTGGATGACCTCGATTTTATTACTGAAAAATAGGGCCCAAATTCTCAATAGAAGAATTCTGGGTGAGCGAGATTTGAGTTGCTCTGGAATGGCAGCTATCCATTCGAGCATCGGCAGATGATGCCCTTCATGAATTAAATTGTTGCCGTTGCTTTCAAGTAGTCTTGCTAGAAGTTCCCACTCTTGAAGAAGCACAGCTTGTTCGATGGCTTCATGTGGTTGGTTATGCTCGATGAGCCAGTCTATAGCGCGAGTTTGTAGCTCAATTAGATGTGCTTTTTGGTTCTTTCGTAATCGTTTGAATAGTGAGTCTCTAAACATCTCGTGGTAGCGAAACCACTCACCTTGGCTATCTAGCGGGATCAGGAAAAGATTTTTTTGTTCGAGTTCTTGCAGTATTTCTCGACTATTGTTCGTTCCGCGGATGTAGTCGCATAGCTCAGCGTTTAAGCGCAGTAAGCAAGAGGAGTCTAGTAAAAAGCTTTGGGTCTCTTCAGGCTGCAACCCGAGAATTTCACTTAACACATAATCTGAAAAATGACGTTCGTCAGCCAGTAATT
>NZ_LWFI01001679.1:0-777 GCF_001635735.1 Oleiphilus sp. HI0067 | reverse complement strand
TGAATTTAGCTTGGTTAAAGGAGGGAGGGCCAGATTGTCCTTTCGCGTTATTCGAGAAGCCAATGGGTTCGATCGGTACGCCGGCAAAGCCGGTGCTAAGTTGCCCATTGCCGTCTTTGTCGTAGAAAACACTAACCGAATAGAAGTGGTTTTCCATGCCTGACAATTGAAACTGTACCTTGCCGTTTTCATCGACCTCTTGTCGCAAGGACATGAGAGGTTTTCTCAAATGATCAGAACTTGAATCAAACAATGAGAGTATTGCGGAGCCTTGATTAGGCGATGCGCCGCTCACTGTAATATTGACACTAAAGTCTTCTTCTCCGACAGAGTTGAAACTCAAAGCAAGTAAGCCAACAAGGCTGATAAGTTGACGCTTCATAGGCGTTCCTCTTTGTGTGACGCCCTAAGCGTAGTCAAAAAAGAAACAGCGTATGTAACGGTTTGCAACGGCTCGAAATATGGTGAAATAGCTGATTACGCTGGTTTGAACTTTAAGATCGCCGCGATACCAAGCAACACGATCCCAACGATATCAATCAACATGACTTTCTTTAAGGCTGCGTTATATTCACCTCCACCCAGCATAAGTACCAAAAAACCAGCCATGCTGATTAATGCCATCAACATCGCTGCACTCTGATATTTTGGTTCGAAAGCAGCGTATAAGATGAAGCCACCTAGTATCCCGAACAGTAAAGCCCGATGTCGCATAAGAAGTATTAGATCGTTTGATACAAGCTTGATTGCATAGGCATCATTGAGCTTTGCAGCACC
>NZ_LWFI01001678.1:0-1107 GCF_001635735.1 Oleiphilus sp. HI0067 | reverse complement strand
GATCGATACAAGCATTGAATCTGTAGAAGATATTGCTGCACTCAAGCACACACCAAGTGGCGCATTTGGGTCTTGCCGTTACAAGCTAAAAAACTTTGAAGAAAACAAGCGTGAATATGAGCGTTTGATCGAAGTATTCCAAGCACACAACATTGGCTACTTCTTCTACAACGGCGGTGGCGATAGCCAAGATACTGCATACAAAGTAAGCCAACTAAGTGAAAAAATGGGTTACCCAATTACTTGTATTGGTGTACCTAAAACAGTGGATAACGACCTACCATTTACAGACTGTTGCCCAGGCTTTGGCTCTGTTGCGAAATACGTTGCGATTTCTACAAAAGAAGCTGCAATGGATATTAAATCTATGTGTGAGTCATCTACTAAAGTATTTATTTTAGAAGTAATGGGTCGCCACGCGGGTTGGATCGCAGCTGCTGGCGGGTTGGCTGGTCAGAACAGCGATGAAGCGCCACACATCATTTTATTCCCAGAAGTTCCATTCGACAGAGAAACTTTCTTGGCTCGCGTTGATGAAGCCGTTAAGAAGCATGGTTACTGCGTGATCGTAGCATCAGAAGGTGCGCAATATGAAGATGGCCGCTTTGTTGCCGATGCGGGCCAGAAAGATGCATTTGGTCACACTCAATTGGGTGGTGTTGCACCAACCCTAGCAAACATGGTGAAACAAGCATTAGGCTACAAGTACCACTGGGCTGTAGCAGATTACCTTCAACGTGCAGCACGCCACATCGCTAGCCGAACTGACGTTGAGCAAGCATATGCGATGGGTAAAGCAGCAGTTGAGTTTGCGGTTAGCGGCAAAAATGCAGTCATGCCAATTATCGTTCGCGAGAACTCTGCTCCATACAAATGGAGCATTGGCGAAGCACCATTAAGCCAAGTTGCTAACCAAGAAAAGAAAATGCCTATTCACTATATTACCGATGACGGCTATGGCATTACGGCGGAATGTCGAGAGTACCTATCGCCTCTTATTCAAGGTGAAGATTACCCACCTTACGACGATGCCGGTATGCCTCGTTATGTAAACCTCGTGACCAAGATCATCGAGAAAAAACTTCGTACAGATTTTGAAATCTAAAA
>NZ_LWFI01001677.1:0-1005 GCF_001635735.1 Oleiphilus sp. HI0067 | reverse complement strand
AAAGGTACAGCTATTCGTTTAGTTACGCCTGATGACGGGATAGAAGATGTATCCCTATATATAGTATTATGAATTGTTGGTTTACTATATGTAGCGTACTTGCGAAGAAGTATAACAGCATATAGTGGTATGTGAAGATTCTCTTGTGTCTTTTTTTGATGAAAAAACCTTAAATATTTATTGACTTTTGTAGGGCTTATTTTGGTGCGGCTTAGACGTTAAGTGGGCACTGCCGTGCACCAAATTGGATTAAAAAGTAGTAGGAATGGTTAGCCTTTTATAACCATATATAGTGTATGGGTGTTTGTTGTAAATGGCGAGCTTGGTGCTCGCTGACTACCAATTGCACAATATGCCGTTATAATGCGCCGCTCTTATTAAACGCGCCAGTTTTACGTTCTGGTCGCTGAACACAGGAACATGTATATGTCTGACATCACCGTATGTGCCATGTATCGATTCGTCGACTTGCCAAACTACAAAGAACTTCGCCAGCCCTTACTAGATAAAATGCTAGAAAACGATGTACGCGGTACATTATTGCTAGCAAGCGAGGGAATCAACGGCACGGTATCTGGCACCGAAGCATCCATTGAAACCTTATTAACTTGGTTTAAAGCTATCCCCGAGTTTGCAGATATTGATTACAAGCTTTCGTTTGATGAATCTCAACCGTTTTACCGCACCAAGGTGAAACTTAAAAAAGAAATTGTCACGATGGGGGTAGAGGGTATCGATCCTAAAAAAGTTGTTGGCACATACGTCAAACCTAAAGACTGGAATGCGCTTATTTCTAATCCTGAAGTTGTACTGATTGATACGCGTAATGATTATGAGTATGAGATTGGTACGTTTGAGGGTGCCGTAAACCCTAAAACTGATACCTTTAGAGAATTCCCGGCTTATGTTGATGAACATTTAGATCCTGCTAAGCATAAAAAAGTCGCTATGTTCTGTACGGGCGGCATTCGTTGCGAAAAATCGACAGCTTTCCTAAAAGAAAAG
>NZ_LWFI01001676.1:0-11929 GCF_001635735.1 Oleiphilus sp. HI0067 | reverse complement strand
TTAACTTTGGTGTGCCACAAAGTAAGCTCAAACCATGCAGTTTATGCACGTAATGTCCAAGTTGTTCCGTGTCGTTATTCTCCATTGCCATTTCCAAGTCCGAACGAGTGCTGGGCAATACGGCGATTAGATTATTGGTAAAGTCTTTCGCGAGTTCCGAATTGTTATTGCAGAGGTATACCGCTTCATTCCAATTGAAAGCTTGTATTTCAGCGGAAACTTTCGGTTCATCTTGCACCGGGTTTTCAATCGCGAGTTCGGGCAGATACTTTTTAATGGTCTCAGCGAGTTTTTGCTCGTTTAAAGGTTTGGTCAATAGATCTACAAAACCTTGCTCAATGAATGCATCCTTTTCATTTGGTAGGGCAAAAGCAGTCAGGGCTATGATTTGGTTGTGATCGTAATAATTACTAAGGGTTTTGATACGCTTCATGCCTTCAATGCCATCCATGTCCGGCATTTGAATATCCATCAGAATAAGTGGGTAATATTGCTTCTTACATAAATCGATTGCTTGCTCAGCACTATCGGCTAAATCAATATCAATGCCCATTTCTTTTACGAGCGCCTTAACCAGGCTCAAGTTCATTTCATTGTCATCGACGGCCAGAATCGTCGCATTATTCGCAAAATGAGGCAGAGCATATTCCTCGGCATGGTCTGAGGTAATGCCTTTGTTTAAAGCCGATACTAAACTTTGCGATAAATTCGTGTAGGTAGCGGGCTTTGTCATATGCACGCTAATCTGTCGCAGTATTTTATAGTCGTAATGTAATAGCGATGGGGTATAGGTAAGAATGTTGATGTCTAAGGCATTTACACATTTAAAAGCTTGGTAAATACATTCTTCTTCGAGTTCTTTATCGCTTAATGAAATAAGAGCGAAGCGATTAGTTTGTGTGTCGTTCTTTCCGTCTTGCTCAATTGCTGAAATCAGCTCTTTCAATGTATCGAACTGTTGGTAGGGAATGTTCAAATAATTGAGCGTATGAATGATATTTTGCTTAGAGTGATGATGCGGTTCGTATAAATAACAAGATTGATTTTCGAGCTTAGGATGCGTGGCTTTCGGATTCTGCATAACAGGATTTTCGATTGGCAGGGTAAACCAGAACGTAGACCCTTTATCTAATTCACTCTCAACACGAATCGTTCCACCCATTTCGTGCACTAAGCCTCTGCAAATACTAAGGCCTAGTCCCGTTCCGCCGAATTGACGCGCGGTTGAGGCATCCGCTTGAGAAAAAGCTGAGAAAATAGATAACTTTTCTTCATCTGATAAACCTAGACCTGTATCGCTTATCGCTATTTTTAAATTGTCGGTCTCTTCTTTTAAGCTGTCATCGAGCATCACTCGAACAATGATTTCGCCCGTCTCGGTAAATTTGATGGCGTTATTGACGAGGTTAGCGATGATTTGTTTGATGCGCAGCGAGTCGCCATCAAGCATTCCAGGAACGTCGTCATAATATAGGTAATTCAGTTCCAGACCTTTGTTATGGGCTGACGGAGCCAGCATCACGACAACGTCTTCAATCAGCTCATAAAGCGAAATGGATTCTTTTTCTAATGCGATACGGCCTGCTTCAACTTTCGAAAAATCGAGTATGTCGTTAATGGTGCTGAGCAATACTTCAGATGACTTTTGAATAGCGCGTAAATTACCCATTTGCTGCATGTTGAGAGGGCTGCGCATTAGTATTTTTGAGAACCCTATAATGCTGTTAAGCGGAGTGCGAATTTCGTGACTCATATTGGCCAAGAATTCTGTTTTTGCCTTGTTTGCTTTGATCGCTTTTTTACGCGCTAGATCGAGTTCGACGTTCTGAATTTCGATGGTTTCGAGCGTTTCTCGTAAGTCTTGCGTGTTTTGTTCAATTTCTTCACGCACATCATTTTTATAACGATAGATTTGACTGCTAATTTCAGTTAGCAATTGCTCATGATCGTGGAGATCTTCTGATTCAAGTTGAGGGAAAATGGGAGACGATGACCCTTTGTTTGCAGAGATCAGAGCCTCTTTAATACGAGCAATGACATGTCGAACTTGCTGTAGTAAATACTTCGCCATAAGGATCGATATCAAGCTAGAAAAGATAAAAATAATTACCGCAGTTTTGATGACCTTTTCTTGCTGAGCTTGCAGGCTCGTCCGATCAACTAAGGCAATCAGCCACGATTGTTGTGGTTCGCCACTAGCGCTCTGCATTGGTAGTGTTTCGATGTATACGGCTAGGTTCCCGAGGCTAATGATCTGTGTGCCTGTAATAGGGAATCTATTTGGATTAATAGGCGGAGTGCTGTCATCGCCGACGTGCGCGATAACTGCTCGTTCTTCATTAATCAAAGTGAGATGGCTGACTTCGGGCGATAATAAGAGGTTTTTTAGTTGATCTTGGTAGTAGGGGCGGTCGTATTGCTGTCGAGATGAAATTGCAATTTTTGTACTGAATATCAGCTGATATATTGAATTTTCATAGCTGCTTTGGCGGTGCTCAAGTGCCCTGTGTGCGACAAAAAATGTGATCGCTAATGACGCTGTCACCAAGCAAATGCTGGTGGTTAAAAGTATGCGTGACTTAATATTCAGAGAGTTCATGCCCACATCACTACCACGATAGTGTTGAATTATTATTTATTGCCCCGATCTTACCACGCATTGTGATTGCGTAAGGTGTATGATTGCGCATTATTTTTGGCTGTGACCCTAAGAGATAAGGATATGAGCTTTCCAACCATTGAAGACTACGTCGGTGAAACGCCTTTGGTACGACTTCAGCGTTTAGCGGGAAATACGTCCAATACGATTTTATTAAAGCTAGAAGGTAATAACCCTGCAGGATCTGTGAAAGACCGTCCCGCACTGAGCATGATTCAACGCGCTGAAGAACGCGGTGATATAAAGCCTGGCGATACCTTAATTGAAGCGACGAGTGGCAATACTGGAATCGCGCTTGCTATGGCTGCGGCAATCAAGGGTTACAAGATGATTTTGATCATGCCGGACAACGCGACAGAAGAACGAAAAGCTTCAATGTCTGCTTATGGCGCGACTTTGATTCCCGTAACCTCAGAAGAAGGCATGGAAGGCGCGCGTGACCTTGCATTAAGAATGCAAGCTGAGGGCAAAGGCTTAGTTCTCAATCAGTTTGGCAATTTAGATAACCCGCTTGCGCACTATCAAGGCACAGGGCCTGAGATCTGGCGTCAAAGTGAAGGAAAAATTACGCACTTTGTTAGTTCTATGGGAACTACGGGCACGATTATGGGCTGCTCACGTTACTTCAAAGAGCAGAATCCAGATATTCAGATTATTGGCCTACAGCCTGAAGACGAAGCATCGATCCCCGGTATTCGTCGTTGGCCAAAAGAGTACTTGCCAACTATTTTTGACGAGACACGTGTCGATCGCATTGTTGATATGGGACAGCAAGAAGCCGAAGACACAATGCGTCTGCTTGCCGAAAAGGAAGGCATCTTTTGCGGGGTCTCTTCCGGTGGCTCTGTTGCAGCGGCATTGCAACTAAATCAAGAACTTGAAAATGCGGTAATTGTCGCCATTATTTGTGACCGAGGTGACCGCTATCTCTCTTCAGGCGTGTTTGCGAAATAGACAACCTGCAATTAATTACTTAGAAGACTGAACATATTATGGCGAGAAGACGCAGAAAAAAGCTTCCTGTAGATCCAATTGAATGTGACATTACTGGAGGCTTAAGTCATGAAGGGCGCGGGATTGCCAAATTAGACGGAAAAACCCAGTTTGTTGATGCGGCATTACCAGGAGAGAAAGTCTCTGCGGTATATGTCGAAAAGCGCGGCAAATTTGATGAGTTGAAAACAGTAGAAGTACTCAGCGCATCAGAGGAGCGTGTTGAACCTCCTTGTGCGCACGCCGAGATTTGCGGCGGTTGTAGTTTGCAGCACATGGATACCGATGCTCAGATCAAGTTCAAAGAGAATACACTGCGTCAGCACTTTGAACATTTCGGAAATCTTGAACCGGAGCAATGGATTGAACCTATGACTGGTCCAACGACTGGTTATCGCGGCAAAGCACGCCTAGGTGCGCGATTTGTGGCGAAAAAAGACACGGTATTGGTTGGTTTTAGAGAGAAGCGTAATAGTTTCTTAGCCGACATTCAGCAGTGTGAAGTGCTTAACTCGATTGTTGGTCACCGATTAATGGATTTGCGAGCACTCGTGGCAAGTTTGTCGGTATACAAAGAATTGCCGCAGTTTGAGGTTGCCTTAGGTGAAGATGCGAGTGCGCTAGTCGTGCGACACATGGCGCCTTTAACCGAGGAAGATACCGTTAAGCTGATACAGTTTGGCCAAGATAATGCATTCCATATTTACTTGCAGCCTAAAGGCGTTGATACCGTGCACCGTATTTGGCCGGAGTCTGAAGTCAAAGACAAAGATCGCTTGCACTACACCTTAACGACGCCTGATGAGCAAGAAGTGAAGTTGGCGTTTCATCCTATGGACTTTACACAGGTTAATGCCGATATCAATAAGCAAATGGTGCGTCGCGCACTAGAATGGCTCGATGTTCAGAAAGATGAGCGTGTTTTAGATTTGTTCTGTGGTTTAGGAAACTTCACCGTGCCGCTCGCCACGCAAGGTAAAGAGGTTGTAGGCGTTGAAGGCGACGATGCAATGGTTGTACGTGGCAAGGAAAATGCTTTACTTAACGATCTTGATAACCTGCGCTTCTATGGTGCCAATTTACAGGCGGACTTCACGAAAGAAGAATGGGCGCATGAAGGCTTTGATAAGATTCTTATCGATCCACCGCGCTCGGGTGCTTTGGAAGTCTGTCAGTATCTCACCAAGTTTGGTGCGAAAAAGATCGTGTACGTCTCGTGTAACCCCGCAACCCTTGCACGCGACGCAGGCGTAATTGTTGAAAACGGATATCGTTTGGTGAATGCAGGTGTTATGGATATGTTCCCGCATACATCACACGTCGAGTCGATCGCGCTGTTTGTGAAAGACTAGTCGATACGAATTAATAAAAACTTATGGATGTCGCATGGTAAAAGTTCGCGAAGATTACATCGCAGATTTATCACCTGAACAAGGGATCGAGCAATGGCTCGAGAACTTACAGAGTGATACGAATCTGAATGAGATCGAGCGCGTGCGTGAAGCTTGCCATGCCGCTCTAGAGTACAGTAAAACGCCGTCGCACGAAGAACGTTACTGGAGTAATTCCAATCACGATACGTTTTTGATTGGCATAGAAATGGCGCAAATTTTGGCGGAACTCGATTTGGACGAGCACGCGATTATTGCCGCCATTCTCTATCGAGCGTTTCGAGAAGAAAAAGCCTCGCTCGAGGAAATTCGCAAAGGCTTCGGTAAAGAAGTCGCGCAGTTGATTGATGGTGTCTCGCAAATGGCTGCCATCTCTTCAACGCATCAACCTTTCAAAGGTTCAATTCTTGGTCAGAACCAAGGTCAGATCGATAACGTGCGTAAAATGCTTGTCACGATGATCGATGACGTGCGCGTTGTATTGATTAAGTTAGCCGAAAGAACTTGCGCGATTCGATCCGTGAAAGATGCAACACCAGACAAACGTCAGCGTATTGCCCGAGAAGTATTTGATATTTACGCGCCACTCGCACATCGCTTAGGCATCGGTTACATCAAGTGGGAACTGGAAGACTTAAGTTTTCGATATTTGCATGAAAGTGCCTACAAGAAGATCGCCAAATTGTTGGATGAGAAACGCATCGCGCGTGACGACTTTATTGTTGATGTGACAGCTACCATTGAGCGTGAATTAGAAAACGCGCATATCGAAGGTGATGTGGCTGGTCGAAGTAAACACATTTACAGCATTTGGCGAAAAATGCGCCGTAAGAATCTCGATTTTTCTGAGATTTATGATATTCGCGCCTTCCGTATATTGGTTCCTAAAGTCGCAGACTGTTATGCGGCACTTGGCGTCGTGCACTCGCTTTGGCGACACATCCCTTATGAATTTGATGATTACATAGCGAACCCGAAAGAAAACGGGTATCGCTCATTACACACCGCTGTGGTAGGTCCTGGCGGTAAGGTCATGGAAATTCAGATCCGTACTCAAGAGATGCATGACGAAGCCGAGTTAGGTGTCTGTGCGCATTATCGTTACAAGGGAACTGACGTTAAATCAGGGTCGACTGGCTACGAAGACAAAATTAATTGGTTGCGCCAAGTTCTAGAGTGGCAAGAAGAAGTCGGTGATGTTTCAGAAATAGCGCAGCACTTAAGCGCTGATGTCAACGCCGATCGTGTGTATGTGTTTACACCAAAGGGGCATGTCGTCGATTTGCCAAACGGTGCTACACCCGTTGATTTGGCGTATCGCGTTCATACCGATGTAGGTCATGCTTGTCGCGGTGCAAAAGTGAATGGTCGTATTGTTCCGCTTACGTACCCTTTAAGAACTGGCGAACAAGTAGAGATTCTAACCTCCAACAATCCTGCGCCAAGTCGAGACTGGTTGAACCCGAGCCTCGGGTATATTCAAACGTCTCGATCCCGTGCCAAAGTCGTTCATTGGTTTAAGCAACAAGATCGTGACCATAATATCCAAGATGGCCGCGCCATTCTCGAAGATGAATTAAAACGCCTATCTATTGGTGATCTAGCGTTTAAAGATTTAGCGCAAGAAACCAAATTTGATAATGCGGATGATATGTTTGCTGCGATTGGCGCCGGTGATTTAAAACCAACGCAAGTTGCGCATGCGGCACAACGTTTATTGGCTCCAGAAGAACAGCAACTCAAGTTGAAGTTCGAGCCCAAGCAACGTCGTCAGCAAACGAAAGCAGATGATGATATTCAGATCCGTGGTGTTGGTCGCTTGCTGACGACCATGGCAAATTGCTGTAATCCCGTGCCAGGTGACCCGATTGTTGGATACATCACTGTGGGGCGTGGTGTATCGATTCATCGACAAGACTGCATGAACATGCTGCAGCTTGAGGATCATGAACCTAATCGCGTTATAGAGGTGAGCTGGGGGACTTCTCCCGATGCCGCTTATGATGTTGCGATTGAAATTCAAGCCTTTGATCGTGAAGGTCTATTGCGTGATGTGACCACGATCCTAGCCGATGAGAAAGTGAACCTGACAGGTGTAAATACCTTCTCGAATCAACAAGAACATACCGCCACATTGATATTAAAAGCAGAAATTAAATCCTTAGATTCTTTAGGGCGCGTATTAGCAAAAATAAAGCAACTTCCGAATGTCATCGAAGCGAGACGTAAACGCAATGCCTGATTCTTCGCCGCGCTATACCATTGAAGACTTAAAGTATTTGATGGAGCGTCTGCGCGATCCAGAACGCGGTTGCCCATGGGATGTAAAACAAACATTTGAGAGCATTGTTCCCCATACTCTAGAAGAAGCCTATGAAGTGGCGGATGCCATCGAGCAGGGTGACCGCAATGAAATGCGTGATGAATTAGGTGATCTACTTTTCCAAGTCATTTTTTATGCTCGTATTGCCGAAGAAGAAGGTAGCTTCGACTTTACGGATATCACTGATGCGATCACGACTAAACTGCTGCGCCGACATCCTCACGTCTTCCCAGATAAAGAGCTGCATGCCTATCACCCAGAAGGTACTCGCTTTACCGATGACCAAATAAAAGGGCAGTGGGATGCCATCAAAGCCGAAGAACGTGCTCTGAAAGCGAAGCTTGCCGAGCAGAGTGGTAAGCAAGACAAAACCTTTAGTATTTTAGATGACATTCCAGTTGCGTTACCGGCGCTAGGGCGTGCTGAGAAACTTCAACGTCGCGCCTCGAATGTTGGTTTTGATTGGGACAACATCGATGACGTGTTCGCTAAGCTAGAGGAAGAGATCGGAGAAATTCGTGAGGTCTTAAACGAGGCAGAGGAACGAAGCTTACGTGACCCTGATATCCATGAAAAGCTGACGGATGAAGTGGGCGATTTGCTTTTTTGTGGTGTGAATTTATCAAGGTTCCTGAAAGTAAATCCTGATGAAGCCTTGCGCTCTTGCAACACCAAATTCACCTCACGATTCAATTACATCGAATCAGCTCTTTCAGAGCAAGGTAAGGCATTCGAAGACTGCACCCTAAAAGAGCTTGATCAGCTGTGGGATGAAGCGAAAAGACGTCAGACGTCGGACTCTTAATCTTTTCTTGTCGGCGGCGGTCGACAGCGTTTTAAGACCTTTGATGCCAAAGGTCTTAAAAATCTATACGCGCCTCAGCTCTTGGGGCCTGCGGTACCCCTAAAATCCTAGTTTCTACTCTTCTTTTCTTACTTTATGTACTTTCTTGTTCGCCCAAGAAAGTACCAAAGAAAGGCGTACCTGCTCTTAGGCCCTTCGGGTCCATTCGTGTCTTGGTAAAAAATGGCGCTGCGGAACTCGCTTAATCCATTTTTGACTGGCAGTCACTCATCCTTCGAGAAGGCGATCCCGCTACGATGAGTTTAGAGGTATGTAATACTCCATCCTATTTTTTCTATAAGAGTCCAGCACACACTTAAACTACAAAGTCTGAATCACTTTATCTGGCGAGCCAAAATACTTTTGCCCGCCTAGATCATCGAGTAATAAACATTCATTAAACGATGCAACGATGGCTTTTTCATTGGTCGCTGCGAGTACGGTTTTATTCTCGAGAGGACCTGATATGAGCGAAGTAACAATCTTGCCGAACTCATCTGCGCAGCCAAGTAAAGGTTCATCTAACAAATACAAGCTATGACGCATGTCTCCAAGGTTAATACAAAGCCGTAACAGCTGTTGAATTCCATTTGGCAGCTCGTTGATAAGTGATGGCGATAACAAGGTATTAACGCTTTGAGGAAAGTATTCGCTCAAGCCAAATAAGTCGACAGCCTCGCGCATATCTCTATCGCGCATAGTCCCGTTATATAGCTCAAAGTTTTCCTTCATCGTCCCATAGAAAAAATGACTTTCAAAAGGCACGTATTTAACAGACCGACGATAGCGATAATTATTAAATTGATGGATATTATAACCCTCGCACAATACCGTTCCTTGATAGTTTTGCTCAAGATTACCAAGTACTTTTAATAAACTGGTTTTGCCGCAGCCGGGTGGTCCAACTATGGTGACTTTACTGCCCGCATTCACTTTGAATTCGAGATTAGTTAAGCCTTTAGTACTGCCTGGATAACGATGAGTCAGGCCATGTACTTGAATATTGCCGCTTACTTGATCGATAGGTGGGCTTTTTTCTAGGTTCTGGCGATCATCATCCAAGGACATCAATGCATTCACTTGACGTGCAGAGCTTTGAATCGATTTAAAACGGGTGATTGCATTGAATACTCCCATAATTGGTGTTAATGCTTTCCACACCAAAATAATGATTACAATCATTGCGCTCGGTTCATTTAAACCTTGCATCACGGCTAACACCGCGATCACTATACTTAATGTGCCGATGACTTGCGTCATTACTTGACCAGTATTCTGGATCCGCGAATTAGTGATCGCTACATGGTTGGAATCATCTAAACTCCGTGATTGTGCAGCCCCAAAACGTGATTCTATTACTTGTATTAGGGGCAAACCTTGAATAGAAGCCAATCTAGTGAACAGCTCATTCCATTGATGAGAGACCATCGCATTTGCACGTGAGTTTTGCGAGGTGGCTCGTTCATAACTTTGGCGTGCGTAGAGACAGTAAAGCAGCATGATGATAACACCTGCTACAACAGCTACAGCTGCGAGCCCAGAAAGCAGCATAATGGCAATTAGAAATACTAAGATAAAAGGGAAATCGAAATAAGAAAGCGTTGATTCTGCAGTCACCAATTTTCGAAACTGATCAATATCTTTTAGACGTGCAAGTTGTGCTGAAGCCCTTGCGCCAGTCGTCAGAGCATAGGGCAGCCAGAGTAATTTTGATGTGACGGTATATGCGATATAGATGGCAAGATCTTGTCCTGAATTATTCAGAATATCCAAGCGCATTCTCTTGAATTTGTATTCCAAAAGCGCGGTTATAATAGATCCCGCTGTTAGCCAAGCGAGACTTGAAAGAGAACCTGAAGTTAATGCGAAGGTGTAAATGATCATGATAAAGAAAGGGTTGACTGCACCCAAAATACTCACGATAAAACTGAGTATTGTTAGTTGGTGTAACTCACGGTTATAGCGATAAAAACAATACTTTATCCAGTTGCTTTTGTCTTGGCTCTCAGGCGGAGGCTCGCGAAACAATTTGGAATAACGCGAGATGTGAATGATCGTATAATTCTGCTCATCAGCCTCTTTATAGAACAAATTGTCATTGCGGTAGTCATAGATGCATAGTTGCTGTTTCTCGAGGTTATACTCGATCAGAATACCGTTAAACCCAATACATGAGATCCAACAAGGACTGTCAATTTTAGCTAATCTCTCCCGTGTGACACCATCCTCGTGCTCAGGGCTATAACCTAAACGTGTAAGTGTGTTTGTGAAAGCTTCATGATCTTCATTGGTGGGCAAAAATGCATCGGCTAAAATACCAGGTGTTCCTTCCCAGCCTAGTGCAACTAAGCTAAAAGCGATTCCACGAGAAATTGGGTGTGCCTCAAAGTAATTTTCACCTAAGGGACTATTTGCAAATTGATGCAGACGTTGTTCAACTTCATCAAAGGCAACTAAGGTATTCATGCAATGATATCCTTATTTATATCGTTTTTGTTTTGATGTTTTGGTTCTATGTTTCTCGCTTGATTCTTTAACGATCGTTGAGGTAAAACGATATGCTCAAGTTTTGGGTAGATTTCGTGAAGACGATTGGATACAAAAATACAGATAAAAGCATCTGAGCGCGGACGAATACAGGTGACCAAGTTTTTAACAAAACGGGTGTCATAGATTAGGTCCAGATCATCAATGATAATGATCGATTTACGACTCAAAACAGCACGAATAATAACCAATGCATAAATAACTTGACGAGGCAATGGAACGGTATTTGTGGAGCGAAACTCTGTATAAAACCCCTGCCTTAGCTCATCTATGGTGTGCTTGATTTGCATTGCTTCACAAAGCGCATAAGCGGCTTTATGCAGTGCGGGTTGGAAACATGTAATGTTGTCTATGATTGTCCCTTCAATAAAGCTTGAGCTACGGTTAATATGAATCACTTGTTCACGCCATATTTTATAAGGGATATTCTGAATAGGCTTGCCGTTTGTCTTAATGGACTCTGCGTGTTCCTCCCGTTCACGTGTAATGCATTGAGAAAGGTAGGTCTTACCGCTACATGAAGGACCACTCAACACGCATAACTGGCCGAGCGCCAAGGTTTTGTTAAAAGAGGGAACCTCTAAATTTATTAGTCTTAGATTTGTATCCGTCTGATTCACTGTAAATTCATCGAGCTCAAGAAGTTCGTTTAAGCGATTAAGGTATACCTCATTGATTTTCCAGCGCGATAAGGTGTGCATGATTTGTTGATAAGGTGCGAAATAACGATTTGTTAATAGGATGACCGCCGCCATCACACCTTGGCTGATATCCTGGCTAATGACTGATACTGCGCAATGAACTACAACTAATGAAACAGTAACGTGTTGGATCAAAGTGAGCATGAGATTGAATTGAGAATCTAGTTCTTCATATTCAGTGCTCCGACGTTCCCGCGTTTTGACCAAATTCGACATCAAATTTTCCATACGCATTTCCATAGCGCTGGCTTTTAGATTGGTGGGATTGGAAACAATTTCAAGAACTTTCGAGTTGGTTTGTCCTTCATAATATGATTTTTTAGGGAGCGTATTGATTTTCGATTTTGAAAGGTGGTTTGCAAACAAGAAAAGAATAAATGAGGCCGTTAATACGGTTAGGCCGGCACCTGTATCTATGAAATATATAACGATTATTGTTATCGCACTGGTTAAAGCATTTATGCTCGCTTT
>NZ_LWFI01001675.1:0-1652 GCF_001635735.1 Oleiphilus sp. HI0067 | reverse complement strand
ATCCCCTTGGACGAGCCTTAGCATTGGGAATGAATGAGATAAGTCGCCAGCAATTTCATCGCTAACACGTTGTTGGGCTCCCGTTAGCGAGAAAGGTAATGAATTCAAGAATTCATTTTTTATAGCTTCACTATCGCTTGTAGCGACGAATGCAGGTGATGCTTTGCTTTGAATGCTACTTCGAAGTTGCAGAAGGCTGAGGTGATGCGCCAATAGCTCTTCAAAAATAAGTCGTTGTTGATATGGGTGCTCGCCTTCTAGCAAGGCATGTTGATCAGCATCCGTTGGTGGCGCATGAAGGTAACGAACGGCTTCTTGAAGGCTTGGGAGTTGCAGATCTTTTAAGATCGAGCCAGGAATAAGTTCGGTTACTTGGTGTCTGTCTAGATAGCCTAAAGCGCTAGCGCATAGCTTACGTAAACGAGGTTGTTGCACACCTTCAGTGAGCGTATAGATAGGCGTGAGCTTTTCTGGAGGAGAGTGTTTATCACCAGGTTTTAAAACTTGATATTCCGGATGATAAAACTCTAAGCCTGTTTGTCCTAAGCGAGCTTCGCCATAGCAACGCACTCGTGAGCCATTGCTTAATTGTTTCGCTTGAGCAGCACTGAAGTGGTAGAAACGCAGCGCAACTTGCCCAGAACTATCTCTGACGTGTACTTCCAAACTTTTGCGTCGTCCGATAACCACGCGACTGCCTTTTACTTCTGCTTCAAACAGTACATGTTGGCCTACACGTATTTGTGACAAAGGTACAATGCGCGTTCTATCCTCGTAACGAAAAGGGAGGTGGAATATAAGATCCTGCACGCTATGTAAATCAAGCTTACTAAGCGTTAGAGCGAATTTTTCTCCAACACCTTTGAGTTGGGTAAGTGGAACTTCGTTGAGGCTAGCCATTATTGAATTTATTTGCTTGAAGCGTATGAGTATTGTTGGTCGCACATTTCTAGTAATGTTAGAGGGTTTTCATATGGAATGCAGTAGATAAAAGGGTGGGTATGCAGCACAAAAGTTTATTTGTTGGATTTGGACAGATCGCTAGTAAAGTCGCTTTGGGGTTTGAGTCGGAGCGATGTATCGATGTACTAAAGCGCTCGTCTATTGATGCTCCAGACCAATTTGCGTGTGTAGAGCATATGTTTTTGGGAGATATTAGTGAGGCAAGTACGTGGACGAATGTACCTGATAACTATAATGCGATTTTGTTTTGTGTCACGCCCGGCGGTCGGGGAGCGGAAGCGTACCGACGCGTTTTCTACAATGCCCTTACTCACTGCATAACGAAATTTAAAAGTTTAAAGACTCCGCCACACCTCTTTTTTGTCTCAAGTACGAGTGTCTATGCTCAGGATGATGACTCTGTGGTCGATGAGTTGAGTCCTGCCAACGGTATGAGTGAGACGAGTAAAGTGCTGGTTCAGGCAGAAAATTTATTGAGGGATAGCTCCCTGCCGAGCACTATTATCCGCTTTAGCGGAATTTATGGAGGTTCGCGTCGACGCATTATTGATCAAGTTTTGTCTCAAGAGCCTGTATTGAGTGACGCTCTTAGACGTAGCAACCGAATTCATGAAGAAGATGCAGTGGGTTTTCTAACATTTTTGATGAAGTCGCATGCGCAAGGTCAGGCACTGGATGAGCTCTATGTT
>NZ_LWFI01001674.1:0-1149 GCF_001635735.1 Oleiphilus sp. HI0067 | reverse complement strand
TTATGGCGAGCTTGCCGGTGAACGTATCAAGCTTGGCCTAATGCTTCATGACCCAGAAGAAGAGCACGATTGCTTTGCAGATAACACGCATGCATCTCACTTCAACGACGCACTAGGTATTAGAAATATTTACCTTGGCTCTTACACTAAGGTAAGCGGAGAAGTTGTCGACGGCGCAAGTCTTTCAGATCTTGTCGCAGCAAAAGATGCCGAACTAGACCAAGAAATGCGCAACAAACTAGACGTTACAATGTCAGCGATGCAAGTAATGGTTGATGAAGCGAACAAAGGAAACACCTTCGATGTTTTAATTGGTGAAGGCAATGCGGAAGGGAATAAAGTAATTCAAGACGTCGTGGACGCTCTTGTGGATCAAACCAAAACTATCGAAAAAATTGTTGTGGCTCTCAATCTTGAAGAGATCGAAGTTGAAGGCTCTGACAGCTTAGACAACCCAAGCGCAGTACTTTAAAAAATTGCTCAACTATAACTAACATTCAGTTTGCCATTTTGGCGCTTCTCTCCCGGGCTTAATAGCCCGGTTTTTTTGTTTATGATTACAAGCAAACCAATAACGATTTTAGGGTTTGGCAGCCTGTTAGTTGCCTCTCTTTTTTATGTAAGCACCTTTACGTCTGCGGAACATACTTCAAAAAGCGATGATTATAATCATCATCTCCCTGCCGGCTCGTTAAGTGCTTCTAATACAGGCGCTGATACGTTCCTTCAGCCTTTCAAAGGCATCGGACTAGAAGAAGGCTTAAACTATAGAGTAGGACAAGCCTTATTCGAAAAACTATGGGTATTTGCGCCTTCAAGCACCCAAGCTAGTGATGGTCTAGGCCCTTTATACAACGCGCGATCTTGTGCCCAATGCCATGTCAAAAACGGAAGAGCAAAGCTTGATTTCTCAGAGAATCTCGTGATCAATCCGGTTGGGTTAGTGATCAGACTAAACAACCCAGAGTTCGGTCAAGACCCATTTTATGGTACGCAAATACAGCCCTTTGCTTACCCCAATGGACAGGCAGAAGCTAATTTGGAGATTCACTATTCAACTCAAATGGTGTCAGTAGCCTCAAATACATCCGTATCGCTTTTTGAACCCCGATACACTCTATCATTCCCTAGCAATCACTCTCTCCATCC
>NZ_LWFI01001673.1:0-839 GCF_001635735.1 Oleiphilus sp. HI0067 | reverse complement strand
GATCTCGCTTCCGCAAGGTGCGTTGTTATTGGATACGCCGGGGATGCGAGAGCTTCAGCTTAGCGATGTAGAAGACGGTATCCATGAGGCATTTTCTGATATCGAAAAGCTTGCTCTACGTTGCAAGTTTAACGATTGCATTCACGGTGAAGAACCAGACTGTGCAGTTCAAAAAGCGATTCAGGACGGTGAGTTGAGTGCGCGACGATTAGCGAATTATCAAAAATTATTACGAGAAAACGCTCTGAATTCAGCGAGTCTTGCTGAGCGTAGGGCAGCGGATAAGAGTTTAGGGAAGTACTATCAGAAGACTCAGGCTGAAGCGGTCAAGTTAAAGGGCCGATGAGGCAAAGCATTAATCTGTTAGGGCTAAGCGTTTAAGTTTAAACGAAGGTGCCAATCGGCGAGCGATTCATCGGGGTATTCTGCGAAGCATTTATCGTGTGTTTGTTTATCGACTTCTACCCATGAAGCTTTTGAGTTGAGCATCATGTGTGAGTGTTCAGGAGGGATTGGCAATTCGGTGTCGATGACTGAAGCAAATGGATGCACAAGCTCCGGCCAACGCGGATCACATCGCCATAATGAACTTCCACATTTTTTGCAGAATCGTCTTTCTGCTGGGCTTATGTTTGTTTCACCTGTTTCTTCATCTTTTATCAATGCATGGTAAACAGTGATATTTTCTTCACCCTCTATTTTTAATGTTTTCGCGTCGGCTCCGAGATTGATGGCATAGCCGCCACCTCCTGCAGTTTTTAGACAGCATAGAGCAATAACAGCTATTAAAAGGACAAAGACTAGAAGCTCCGACGTGGAAGCTGACGCTGCCGCAGTGG
>NZ_LWFI01001672.1:0-1174 GCF_001635735.1 Oleiphilus sp. HI0067 | reverse complement strand
TAATCAGATTACTAGCGTAGAGTAAGCGCCCCTGCGGGCCATCTTTACCTAGAACAAAAAGAATTGGGTGTTTAGATGTCGAAGCTTAGTTACAAACAGTTTTTAAATTCCGAAGAACTCAAAGAGTTCCGCAAGGCGAACGACTTGCATGCGCTTTGGATGTTTGCAGTCAATTGGGCCGTTATTGCTGCCTGTTTTGTAGTCTTTGCAGCAGAGGTTCATTGGTTATTTAAACTTGCTGCCTTATTTGTTTTAGGCGGCCGCCAGTTAGGCCTAGGCATCTTGATGCATGAGTGTGGTCACCAAGGTTTCTTTAGCAAGCTTTGGATGAATCGTTTCTTTGGGCATTGGTTTGCGGGGATGACCATGCTGGTACCCCTAGAGTTTTACCGCACTTACCATCTTATTCACCACTCCAAAACGGGTACGGATGACGACCCAGACGTCGGTAATATCAAACAATACCCAGTAACTGGGAGTAGCTTACGTCGCAAAATATTGCGCGATTTTACGGGTTTTTCTGGACTAAAAATGCTCTATGGTGTGTTGTTTTATGTCATGCCTAATCGTGCTGGTAATGCCGTTTCATTAGGGGTCAATCAAGATAGCGTTCAAAAAGGCGATGGTGTTGCTTTGCGCAATTTTCGCGACGCAATTGTGCTGCATGGTTCCTGGATTGCTGTGTTTACGGCTTTAGGCCATCCAGCTTTGTATCTTATGTGGTGGGTTGGTTATATCTTCTTTTATCCGTTTGTTATTCGTGTCCGTCAGATCGCAGAACATGGTGCCATGCCTGCACTGGCCTCTGACGATGTTCGTGATACGACGCGTACAACAATTGTTTCTTTGTGGGAACGTGCTTTCTTTGCACCTAACTTTGTGAACTTCCACTGTGAGCATCATTTCTTGCCGAGCGTGCCGAGTTACAACTTACCTCGCTTGCATCATGTTTTGAAAGAGCGTGGCTTTTATCAAGACAAACCAGAATCCTGTGTTGATACGGGAGGGTATCGAGAGATACTTCGCATCGCTAGCGCGGCTTAGTAAATTCAAACGACGCAGTATTTTTTCCGCAGTATTTTGACTCATACAAAGCTTGGTCAGCCTTATTGATGATGCTCAACTCAGTGTCATCATGCTGACCAATCGTTCCTCCAATACTTATAGTCACTTT
>NZ_LWFI01001671.1:0-352 GCF_001635735.1 Oleiphilus sp. HI0067 | reverse complement strand
TTTAGTCGATGAAAATGAGATTTCTTGTGAAGCCCACGCGTCACCTGAATCACGTTGACATGCTTTTACTGTTTGGCCTGACTTATCGATAATTTGAGCGAAATCGGCGCATTTAAAATCAGCACGAATAGAGTCTGTAGAGTTCCAGTGACGCCACATCAAAGGATTGACTGCACAGTATGTTAGCCAAAGCGCTTTTGGATGTGGCATCTGACATTGAATCTGTCCAGTGGATGCAGACGAGATCACAGGCACTTCGAGTTCACTAGCAAGCAGCTTTGGAATATCGGAAAACAGATCAGCTGCGCTAGAGATCTTTTCGATAAGTCTAGGAATGAACCCTAGCTCACTA
>NZ_LWFI01001670.1:0-1640 GCF_001635735.1 Oleiphilus sp. HI0067 | reverse complement strand
AGGCGCATGTCGCGACCTACCAAGGTGACGTTCACACCTAAACGATGGAAGCTTTGAGCGAGTTCGCAGCCGATCGGGCCTGTTCCAACGACAACCATAGATTTTGGTGGTGTACGAAGATTCCAAATCGTATCTGAATTGTATGCCAGTTCAGTATTGAGCCCTTCGATAGTTGGCATGGTCGGACGAGCGCCCGTCGCAATGACGATATTTTGAGCGGCAATTGTTTCGCCGTTTACCTCAACACGCCAGGGATCAAGAATTTTGGCGCTGCCTGTAATGCAGTTCACTCCCAGATCGGTATAGCGCTCGATGGAATCATGAGGTTCAATTTTCTTGATAACTTCTTGCACGCGTTCCATGACAGCTTCAAAGTTAACGCTCGTGTTTTCTACATTCACGCCGTAGGTGTTTGCGGTATCGACGTAATGCTTGATCTTCGCCGATCGAATCAATGCTTTGCTCGGTACACATCCTGTATTCAGACAATCTCCACCCATTTTATGGCGCTCGATAAGATCGACTTTGGCTTTTGTTGCCGCAGCAATATAAGAGCTTACTAAACCGGCAGCACCTGCACCGATTACTACCATGTTTGAGTCAAAGCTCTTTGGCTTATCGTACTCGCTGTAAACGCGTTGGGCCTTAATACGTTCCAGTGCGCGGTTGGCGACAAACGGGAATATGCCTAAGGCAGCAAAGGACAATAAAATTGCAGGAGATGCGATGCCTGATAACGAATCTAATTCTGCTAACTGTGTTCCCGCATTCACGTAGACAAATGTGCCCGGCAACATACCTAGCTGGCTCACCCAAAAGTAGCGGCGCAATGGAAAGTTTGTCAGCCCCATTAGTAAGTTGACTGCGACAAATGGAAAGATGGGTACGAGGCGCAAACCGAATAGATAAAATGCCCCTTCTTTATCAATGCCTTCATTGATTTTACTGAAGCTAGATTGAAAACGTTGCTGTACCGAATCGCGGAACAGAGTTCTCGCCATTAAGAACGCGATACTTGCGCCTATTGTGCTAGCAAATGAGACGAGCAATAGCCCTTGCACGAGCCCAAAGATTGCACCTGCTGCGAGTGTAATCAGTGTGGCTGCTGGGAGTGACAGCGCGGTGACCGCGACATAGATTAGGAAGAAAATTACGGCAGCTTTAAAAGGCTCGTTAGCTTGATAATCAAGTAGAGCGTCGCGCTGCGCTAGAAAATAATCCAGGCTTAGGTATTGATCTAAACCAAGGCTGTAAAACACGACAAAAGCAGCCGCGATGGAAATAATGAGAATGAGTTTTTTGACCGACATGAAATGCTCTTACTTAGTGGATGCTCAGCGAGATAAGACTTACTATAATCAGCTTAGTTCAATAGGCATAGCCCTATCACCGATTACCTAGTTTTTGGAGTTACTTTTGGCTTTTTCGCTATCACGACAGTTTCCTAATACTCGTATGCGTCGTTTGCGTGCTCAAGATTCAACCCGACGTTTAGTTGCAGAGAATACTTTGCAAGCTTCTGATCTGATCTATCCGATGTTTGTGATTGAAGGAGAACAACAGCGCGAGGCTGTACCATCCATGCCAGGTGTTGAGCGTGTCAGTATCGATTTTCTGGTCGAAGAAGCCAAAGAGCTAGT
>NZ_LWFI01001669.1:0-961 GCF_001635735.1 Oleiphilus sp. HI0067 | reverse complement strand
CTCTCTTGAGCACAGTCATCAACAATTAGATTTAACTTCATTGCTAAGCCAGTGTCAGCCTGCTTATTTTTCTAAGCATGCGCGTGCATACATTGTGCTTGATGCTTGATGAAGACATCCTCTAGATTCAGACCTGTGCTCCACCTAAAGCCAATATTTATTCATTTTATTAGGACAAGAGCATCATGAAACTTTCACACTTTACTGCTATCTCAACATGCGCCCTTTTGGCTGCCTGCTCATCAGGCGGCTCTACTAACGTCAACGCCCTACAAGAACAAGATGTTTCCATCGCATTTGCAGCAGAAGCCAATAACGTATCAATTGATTGCGATACACAACTGACAGGCCTAGGCACAAACAATACCAATGCTGATATCAGAGAGTTTAGATTCTATGTGCATGACATCAGACTTACAGATGATCAGAGTAATGAGTATGCACTGGACTTAGAAGACAACTCTTGGAACCACGAGAACGTGGGCTTGCTCGATTTCATGAACAAAGATACGAGCTGTTCGGGCGCTACGAAAAATACAAACACTCAGGTTGAAGGAATCGTGAGCGCTCCAGCCAATGTCGCGTTCACAGGCATTACCTTTTCACTTGGCATTCCCTCTGAATTGAATCACGCAGATAGAGCAACGGCCGTAGCACCATTAGATCAGACGAGCATGCATTGGAATTGGCAAAATGGTTACAAGTTTGCGCGACTCGACGTAGCACCAGTCGGCGGAATCATTCGACCAAGCGACCTTGGCTTTTCAGCTTCTTCATGGAACTTTCATCTCGGGAGCACCAATTGTTCTGGAGATCCTCAACTCGGTGAAACCGTGACATGTGCGCGTCCGAATCGCCCTCAAATAGCCTTAACAAACTTCGATCCAAGCAGCCAACAAATCGTACTGAACTTCGACAACCTAGTGAGCAATTCAGATCTGACTCAAGATCTAGATGGAGC
>NZ_LWFI01001668.1:0-857 GCF_001635735.1 Oleiphilus sp. HI0067 | reverse complement strand
TTGGATTATTGCTGTTTCACGTTTAACGCAAAACAATGCGCGATGCACTTCCCTACCCAATGGTTAGACGCCCCATTTGAAAGTGCGAACACGGCGCTTTGTCAGGCCGCTTTAGCGCAATGCGAAGAGGAGCTAAGAAAAGTAAAACCGCAAGATTTGGTCGATCGCGTCCGGAATTTTCTCACTCTACAAGAAGGCGCCCTTCCCAGCATTGATGTGGTGGCAGAACGAAATTTTATGTCCGCGGCGACTCTAAAGAGAAAACTAGGCGAGCTTGATTACACCTATCAAGACTTAAAAAATGAAGTGAGACTTTTCACGGCAAAAGAAAAACTGTCTTCTAGCGAACTACCCATCGAGCTGATCGCTGATCAATTGGGCTTTAGCGATAACTCTAACTTCGCCAAGTTTTTTAAGAGACAAACAGGGCTAACGCCCAAGCAATACAGAACTACTGAACAAAAATAAAAGCACGCAAAAGCGTGCTTTTATTTACTTCCCTAAGCGCCTTTGCGCAGACCCTGGGCTAAATTATTTGCAGTCTCGCGCAAACGTGCGTTTGCCTGCTCAATGGTGTGCATGCTATTTACGCAGGTTTGAGCGCCATCTTGCGTTGCAGTAATGTCGCGCGCTAATTCATCTGACGCTGCACTTTGCTCAGTGGCCGCATTCGCTGCATCAGCGTTAATCAATTTCAACTCCTGTGTATTTAAGAACACGGACTGAAGCTGCTCTTTAGTCGCCACAAACTGCTCACTGACATTGTTTGTCTCAGTGCTGCTTTCGTCGATCATTTTCATCAAATGATCAGTTGTATCTTCTAGGCTAGCGACCATAGATTGAATCTCAACCGTCGC
>NZ_LWFI01001667.1:0-778 GCF_001635735.1 Oleiphilus sp. HI0067 | reverse complement strand
AACTCTATTTCTTCTGGCAACAAAGCGCTCGTTAAACCTTGTTCCGCTAACGCTTGTGTGCTCATTGCAGACCCACCAAGCATCAGATAATCTGTGGTAGTTAGGCATGACATTGCCGTGTGCATATTGCTTGTTTCAAAAGCCACACGGCGCGAAAAACCATGTTTAAATAAAATAGGCTCATCCTTCACATGGTTCTCGTTGAATTCTGGCACGATGATTTTGATATAGGGGTAAGACACATATTCATCGAGTGACAAACGCTTTTTATTTGCCAAAGGGTGGCGAACATTCATCAAAACACAGAAATCAATTTCTTTAAGGACTTGTTGATAAAAATTCGCCTTATCGACCTCAACCACATTAAGTGCAAGATCAAGCTGCCCATTAGCCATATCATCAAAACTTGTTTTCCCTCAAGGCTTCATTTCAATGTTCACTTTGGGTGCTTCATCTACTATGCGCGCCAACAAGGGCGGGCATAAGCGTGCCGCGACACTATCTAACAAAGAGATCCTGAAGGTTCGATCGCAATCACTCACAACAAACTCCGGTGGTGATACAAGTCGGCCTAGTTGCTCAAGCAATTCGCTTAAAGGTGTTTGCAATTCAAGCGCCCTTTCGGTTGCGCGAATTCCCTGCGTACCACGAAAAAACAGTTCTTCGCCAAATAAGTCCGACAAACGGGTGAGCATCTTACTCATTGCAGATTGTGTAACGTGCAAGCGCTCAGCGGCGCGAGACACGCTCTCCTCTTCAAGTAAAACTTGTAAGGCAA
>NZ_LWFI01001666.1:0-848 GCF_001635735.1 Oleiphilus sp. HI0067 | reverse complement strand
TCGCTTTAAAACCATTCAAAACGTATTACGTGACAACCTTCCAAATAAAGCGCATATGAGCGATATATACGAGCGCCTAGCGAGTATTGTGATGCTAATTATCATGCAAAAATATCGCGAAATACTGAGTACAAAAAAATCATAAGATCAGTTGAACAATGGAATTCGCGCTCACAACTTATCGACTTCACCTTCAATGAGCTCAGATCAAATCAAGTCTTTGATCTGAGCTCTTAACCATTGGCGCAAGGGATCATTTTGAGTGCGCTCATGCCATATCTGATTAATCCGAATTGATTGATCTGGCAAAGGCAAAGAGTGTACTTGCAGTGAAGGGTATAACTCACATGCCTTTTCTGCGATCGTACCCAAACAAGTCACCACTAAATCGGAATGCACGACCACACTTGCCGGAGATAAGAAACTCGATACTCCTGCAATCACATTTCTCTTTTTACCCATACGTTTTAAGGCTTTATCGATATTCCCGTTTAAATCTCCCGTTAAAGTCGTGACCAAATGGTGACAACGCAAATAACTTTCTAAATCAAGCTGATCACCCACAATACTATTTGAGCGATCAACCAACACTTTGAACGTCTCAGTATCTAAGTACTGATTTCGAAATGAATCAGGCAAATCAGAATAAAACCCCGCAATCGCAATATCACACAAGCCATTCTCTAGTTCTGATCGAGGCAAACGCCCCATTGTATTTTTGAATACTAGACTTAAGTTAGGCGCATGTTCTTGAACATAAGGGAGCAATGTTGGCAATAAACGCTGCTCCATATAGTCCGTACTGTAGATAACAATCCGATCTTCGCGATGAAGAAACTCTTGCTCAT
>NZ_LWFI01001665.1:0-1537 GCF_001635735.1 Oleiphilus sp. HI0067 | reverse complement strand
TTTAGTTGCCCTAATGAGGTCTCAATCGTAGATTCGTTAACGGCTTTACCAGATATGAAGCTACCTTTGCCGATAAATTGCGCTACAAATTTTGATTTCGGCTGATGGTACAACTGATTTGCTGAGCCGGTTTGAATAACCTTTCCTTGTTGAATAACGCCAATTTTATCTGCCATCGCAAATGCTTCAGATTGATCGTGTGTTACTAAAATTGCGCTGGTGTTTAAGTCTTTTAGTATCTGTCTCACCTCTCCACCTAATCGCGTTCGGAGATCTGCGTCTAGGTTGGAGAATGGCTCATCAAACAGAATTAATTCGGGTTCTGGTGCTAAAGCGCGGGCTAGCGCAACACGTTGTTGCTGCCCACCAGAAAGCTCATGTGGATAGCGCGTTCGATGCTGGGATAAGTCAATCAGGTCTAAAAGCTTCTCTATTCGTTTATTCGGCGATTTCGCTTGTTGTTTATCCAAGCCATAAGCAATGTTTTGTTCAATCGTTAAATGCGGAAACAGAGCGTAGTCTTGGAATACCATTCCTATTTTCCGCTTTTCTGGTGGAATGGATACGCTAGGAGAAGATAAGAGAGTTTGATTGACTTCTATCTGGCCGTTTTGGATTTTTTCGAATCCCGCTATCGCACGTAGAAGTGTACTTTTTCCGCAACCGCTTGGTCCCAAAAGTGCCGCTAACTCGCCTTTATCTAATGTGAAATTAAGATCGTTAAGGACAGTCTTTTCATCGTACTGACATTGAAGTTGACTGATTTTTAGGAAGTTTGGCATTAATTAGTCCGGCAAACAGGAAGCAGTTTTTATCTGGTTTATTTAGCTCGTGGTTGAGCTCTATCGTCTGCCGCGTATAAACGCACAATCTGGATGACTGCGTCAATCAAAAAATCACACTCTTCATCAGATAGACTTAAAGTTGGAAGCAATCGAATCACATTGTCAGATGTAACGTTTAGAAGTATCCCTTTTTCTTTTGCTAGTGGTACTAGAGCAAAGCAAGGGTCTGTCATCTCAATGCCGATCATCAAGCCTTTGCCTCTTATGTCAGCGACATAGTCTGCTCCCAGAAGCGCATCCTCTAGCGCCGACTTAATGTGTTGTCCTAAAGATTCTGCTCTTTGTTCAAGATGTTTGCTTTGAATCTCTTCAATTACCGCCATTGCGGCGGCACATGCCAGTGGGTTGCCACCGAACGTAGAGCCATGACTGCCCGGAATTAAACTGTTTGCTGCTTCGTCAGAACTGATACACGCGCCAATCGGAAAACCATTACCGAGACCCTTTGCGAGGGTTACTATGTCGGGTTGAATGTTGGCGTGCTGATATGCAAAGTATTTCCCAGTTCGCGCGTTAGCCGTTTGTATTTCGTCACAAATGAGTAGGGCAGAATGTTTTGAGCAAAGCTCTCGAGCAGTTTTGAGAAAAGAGGTCTCTGCTAAATGAATGCCGCCTTCTCCCTGTATGGGTTCTAACATTACTGCCGCGATATTAGCGTTCTGCTCAAACGCGGAGTGTAAGGCCTCGGAATC
>NZ_LWFI01001664.1:0-670 GCF_001635735.1 Oleiphilus sp. HI0067 | reverse complement strand
ATTTGTTGCGCAAACAAGAAGTGAATGCGGCTGCGGGCTCATATGACATATACAGGGCGCAGCGTTTTGATGATGTGAATGCGACGGCGAATTTTCAGTTCTTTGATGTTCCTGAAGGTGAGTACTACTTAGAGGCGAGTACGGATAGTGATGGTGATGCGCGTCTCTTCGACAAGGGAGAGGCGGTGGGTGCGTATCGCTTATCAAATAATGCTTCATCACTCGTTGTCGATCGCGACAGAATCGGCCTGTCTTTCGAGATTTCATATCAGAACGTTGCTGAACAATCTGGCTTCGCTAACACAATTGATCCGCAATTAGATCGAAACCTACGTTCTTCGCAATAGGCTTTGTTTCTTAAACATCCCCCATCTTAGTCCTTAGCTATTGGCGCAAGCGCCTTAATTGTTTAAGCTCTTGCGCAATTGTATTTCAATAGTTTGTCCTTCTCATTATGTCTGAAAGCTCATCCGCAAATAAGCAGTACACCGCTGATTCGATCGAAGTTCTTAGTGGTTTAGACCCAGTAAAAAAACGTCCCGGAATGTACACCGAGACGACGCGTCCAAACCATCTTGCTCAAGAAGTTATTGATAATTCCGTCGACGAAGCCTTAGCAGGCCATGCGACCAAAATAGAGGTTGTGCTGCACGAGGATGGCTCGTTGTCG
>NZ_LWFI01001663.1:0-783 GCF_001635735.1 Oleiphilus sp. HI0067 | reverse complement strand
CACTAATCACAGCCTCAAGCGTTTCTTTCTCATGGCTTAAATACGCCTTAGTTGCTTCAACCAAGTTAGGGATCAAATCGTAGCGGCGCTTTAATTGCACCTCAATTTGCGAAAAGGCATTTTCATATTGATTTTTGAACGCGACTAAATTGTTGTAGATGCGAACGATATAAAAAGCAACAAAGATCAGAACGATCCATGAAATGATGGTTGAAACTTCCATAAGACACTCTCCTTAAAGTAATTACTTAAGACTAGATGACTTATGGAAGTCTGTGTAGCGTGACACGCAACTAAGATAGAGATTAGCGTCAAATGCTAAACACTGATGAATTATTGTACTTCTTGATACGCCCAAGATAACCAAGACATTAAGGCCTCAACGTCACTCGCCTCTACCGTCGCGCCACACCAAATACGCAAACCATCTGGCGCGTCACGATAAGCACCGATATCAAAAGCAACATTTTCGTCAGCCAGAAGTTTAATCATGGCTTTAACTTGCTCTGGCGTCGCGTTCAATTTTAAACACACACTAGTGTTCGATAAGGTATTTGGATCTTGCGCTAAGAAGTCGATCCAGTCATTTGCCGCGACAAACTTTTCAATGGCAGCTAGGTTTGCTTGAGAACGATCAATCGCACCCTGCAATCCACCAAGACTATCCACCCAAGCAAGTGCATCGAGATAATCGGCCACACATAACATTGATGGCGTGTTGATTGTTTCGCCACGGAAAATACCTTCAACCAGCTTCCCTTTTTTAGTCAAACGGAAGATCTT
>NZ_LWFI01001662.1:0-503 GCF_001635735.1 Oleiphilus sp. HI0067 | reverse complement strand
TGTTGTCGACATGGCTCCATTTGATGGGAAAGAGCCTCTAGAGGCGATTAATGAGATCGTTGGTGAATTAGAGGGGTTTAGTCCGACCTTAGCCTCAAGAGAGCGTTGGTTGGTCTTGAATAAGCTCGATATGGTTCCAGAAGATGAGCGAGATCAGCGTTGTGATGAGTTGATAAAAGCGTTGAATTGGACTGGTCCAGTTTACAAAGCGTCAGCTTTGAATAATGAGGGCTTAGAGCCTCTAGTATGGGATATCATGCGTTGGATTGAAGAGCGAGCTGAGGCAGAGTCGAATGATGAAGAGTTGGCTCAGATGGAAGCTGGTCTGAAAGAGGCGATGCAGAAAGAAGCGCGTCAGCGTCTTGAGGAATATAAGGTCGCTCGAAAAGCGTCGCGTGCTAGCGAAGATGATGAAGATGACGACTTTGACGATGATGATTACGACGTTGAAGTTGAGTATGCGCCATAAGAGGTTGTCGTGCTAGATAGTAAGAGTATCGATG
>NZ_LWFI01001661.1:0-429 GCF_001635735.1 Oleiphilus sp. HI0067 | reverse complement strand
GCGAGCGATCAAACCTGCTACCTGCGCCATTGGGGCGATTACGCGCCCAGTCAGCATGCTTGCGGCGATCAGACCGCCCATGCTTAGTTCATGGTTTGAGATTTCGTATACGCCAACGATCAGTAGAGCGACAGTCGTCATTTGCTGAACAAAACCAGAGGTGCTGGTGCCGATGGTTGAGTACAAGCGAGAGCGATTGCTCCAATAGGAGTTTTCACCGACATTTTGTTCGTACTTGCGCTGATTCAGGCCTTCCATACGATTGCTTTTAACCGTCTCTAAACCGTTCAGGGTTTCAATGAGCAAACCATTCTTGACGGTCGAGGCACCATAGCTATGCGTGATTGACTCATCGACCGGGCGCCGAATAACGATGGTAATGATGAGAATAATGAGTACTGCGACGATTGGCACAATCACTAGGTTTCC
>NZ_LWFI01001660.1:0-832 GCF_001635735.1 Oleiphilus sp. HI0067 | reverse complement strand
GGTTGATTGCTGCGTCCATCAATTTCTCTGGACCAACAACTGCATCTACTGCACCAAACTTAAGAGCTGCATCTGCTTTGTGCTCTTTAGTTGCTGCAATCCACTCGATTGCGTTATCCGCACCGATCAAACGTGGAAGACGAACAGTACCACCGAAGCCTGGGAAGATACCTAGCTTAACTTCAGGAAGACCAACTTTCGCTTTAGTCGACATAACACGGTAGTCAGTCGCTAAACACATTTCGAAACCACCACCAAGAGCAATGCCATTAATAGCCGTTACTGTTGGGAAAGGCAGATCTTCGATCGCATTGAATACAGAGTTTGCTTTCAAGTTGTTTGCGATAAGTTCTTCTTCAGGACCTGCAAACAAGCTAGTGAATTCTGTGATATCCGCACCAACGATGAATACATCTTTAGTACTTGTAACAACTAGACCTTTAACATCTGCACCTTTAAGTGCTTCTGCTGCTGCGCCTAGTTCTTCGATAGTCAGCCGGTTAAATTTGTTTACGGATTCGCCTTCGAGGTCGAAGTTCAACTGCGCGAACCCACCGTCGATTTCTTTAACCGTGATGGCTTTACCTGCGTAAATCATCAACTGTTCTCCAAGTTTATAAGTTCGTGCCAGTACAGAGGAAAGCTGCCTGACAATCTGTTTAACCCCAAGCAAATGGGGTGAGAAAACAAAAATTCATACGATCGTTTGAATCGTGAGGCGTGTACCTTGTAGAAAACTCAATCGTTTGTCAATGCCAAAAAGGCTTACACCGTTTTCAGGCCGTTTGTGTATGAATGTTTTAAAAATTATTTAATGGAGGCAAATTAATGA
>NZ_LWFI01001659.1:0-704 GCF_001635735.1 Oleiphilus sp. HI0067 | reverse complement strand
GAAAGTCAAAGCGGGTCGCAGCCTCTCGTATATTTCAGTGCCATTTATTTCTGGGTTGAGCTCCGTGTCATATGACTCTCGTACAGTCCCTTTTGCGATAGGGGAGTCTTCTCGAATAATTTCACCAACCGCAGTATCAATATGAATCATTAAATCTGATTCGCCTCGCAATAATGCTAGGACTTCATCTGCTTCTTGGGATGGTTGAATTAAATCGTCGTATTCATAAATTCTTGCGGTATCAGAAATAAATGAAAGTAGACGCGATTTAGCGCGGTGTTGCGTTTCACAATCAGGATTGACGCCAGAGCACGGCCGATGTTTGTTTAATTCATCACGAGAGTTGATCTTGTCGAAGAAACGCTCAACAGCCAAGTGAGTACCAAAGCCGACGGTAATTGATTGATCTACACTTTCTACACGTCGCAATGGTGCGTAAAGTACATCGCCATTTTGATATTCAGCCCGCACCACGTGATCGATTTGGGGCTCGAAATTCGTTTCGAATTCCAGCTTACACCCGGGGGCATTTTCTTTTCCCGTCTCAGATCGCTTTACTGATGCGTATTCCGGAAAACTAGATGACACTCTAAATTCCGTCATATCAAAGTCGAGCCGAACAACAGAAATATTTCCGCACGGAATGTTATCGTCCACCAAAATAGGTGCAGTGTTCGATGAGAACCCGCGTTGATGCATTCTGG
>NZ_LWFI01001658.1:0-851 GCF_001635735.1 Oleiphilus sp. HI0067 | reverse complement strand
CAGGCAGTCCTGAGTTTTGAACACTAAAACTCAAGAGTACAAACCCAAACTCACCTGCTTGCGCTAGGCTCAGTGAGAGCAACCATCGATCGCTGTTTTTGATACGGAAAATCGTGGCAAGCACATACAGAATGCCAAACTTTACGAGCATCAATGCTGCGGTGGCGGCGAGCACAGTTAGCCACATGCTTGAGAACAACCCGAAGTCGATACCTGCACCAACCGTGATGAAAAACAGTCCTAGTAACAAGCCTTTGAAGGGCTCGACCGTGCTCTCTAATTCATGTTTGAACTCGCTATTGGCCAGCACAACACCTGCTAAAAATGTACCGAGGGCAGGGGACAGACCAACCAAACTCATGATCGCAGCAATGCCGATAACGAGGAGCAAGGCGGAGGCCGTAAAGATTTCTCGTAACCCCGATGCGGCTACGAAGCGGAAGAGTGGTCGACTAGCAAAATGACCGCCGACAACAACAATTGCAATCGCGCTCAGTACCACGATTGCATAGGCCCAGCTTGATAAACCATCGACCAAGCTATAGCCGTGATGGGCGTCTTCTGCTACAGTAGGTGAGCCACTTAAGGCGCTAATTGCGAGAAGCGGAATCAATGCGAGCATTGGAATGACCGCAATGTCTTGGAAGAGCAGAACCGAGAACGCGCTTTTACCGCCCTCTGATTTATTTAGACCTTTTTCGTTGAAGGTTTGAAGTACGATCGCTGTAGAAGAGAGGCTGAAAATCAGACCAATGGCGAGGGCATAGGTCCACTGATCGATAAATAAACTGGCAATCAATGCGATACACAAAGTGCTCAGACCAACTTGCAAGCCACCAAGGCCAAGAAGT
>NZ_LWFI01001657.1:0-689 GCF_001635735.1 Oleiphilus sp. HI0067 | reverse complement strand
ATCACGGCAACAACGCTCGTTGTACTAATGGTTTCAGGTAAAGGGACGTACATCGCAGGCCCAAGAAAGAAGATTGCTCCAACCCAAGATTGCAGAGCTGTGAGAAAGAGAGGGGAGTAACGACTCACTAAATGCTTCACAGCTAAGGTATACACGGCAGCGCAAACCATCGCTAACAATTCGTAAAAGTTACCTAACATCGGATTAGGGGCTGTCTCTGAGCTATCTCCAGCAACACTTAAAATAATCGCACCGACAATGGCGATGGCAAATCCTAACCAAGTTCGAATATGCAGACGTTCGTCGAGAACAAGGTAAGCGCCAATTGCAGTCAATAAAGGCAGAAGAGATGTTACAACGCCAGCTTGAGATGCTGTCGTGTTTTGAAGTGCTAATGATTCAAATATGAAATAGAGGCAGGGCTCCATTATCGCCATCATTAATAGTAGCTTCCAGTCACCTCGTTGATAGTTTAGACGCCCCATCCAACGCAGCATGAATACGAAAAAGACACTGGCCAATAACATTCTTCCAAATAACACTTGGGCAGGATGTAGCTCTTGAAATGTTATTTTAAGCGCTATGAATGAGCTAGCCCAAATCAACATGGCGAGAGTTAAGGTAAGGATCGCGATATTGGAAGACGGTTTAGTTGGCATATTCGGCCCAAATGTAAGCGTTAAAAACTA
>NZ_LWFI01001656.1:0-772 GCF_001635735.1 Oleiphilus sp. HI0067 | reverse complement strand
TGTTATCGCGTCACTAAAAATATCGTATTCATGCGTTGTGAAGCTTACCAAGTTGATCGCACTGTCGCGCATTGTGTGGCCACGTTTATGCGCATGGGTGCCAAAGGTATTCCATCTTTGGAACATATGACCAAAGGCACTCAAATACCCGAATTTACTTTCAATGAGAACACACGATCGCAGGTTAGCTTAAAGGACCTTCGTGCATCAGCACTCGCAACGAAAGATTTCGAACCACTGATTTCTGCTATCCCTTATGCGTCTTATATTGGGGTGGAATTAGATGGAGAACCAGCCGCAGGATTTTACAAGTTAAATCGTCAGCCAAGTAATATAGGAAACCCTATTTTGCCAGCGATTCATGGTGGTGTATTAGGTGGCTTTATGGAAATGGCGAGCATGCTGCATTTGCTAGCCACGCAACCTGGGGGCGTGATTCCTAGGATTATCGATTTTTCGATCGATTATCTACGTGCCGGTCTAGATAGAGATACTTTCGTCCACTGCGAAGTGACTCGTCAGGGAGGGCGTGTTGCGAATGTGGAAGTGCATGCATGGCAGCAAAGAAGAGAAAAGCCTATTGCCTTAGCGCGTGCCCATTTCTTATTGGAATAACAACCTCCAAATTTTTATGAGCGCTGCTTAAGTTCAGCGCTCATATGTTTTCGATTATAAGGCTTCTCGTTAACCAAATTTTCTTCGCATGTTTAGTTTGAAGTCATTCTTCATATGACGAAGGAAATAACGCACCGTTGTAGTCTTAGGATTTGGC
>NZ_LWFI01001655.1:0-1046 GCF_001635735.1 Oleiphilus sp. HI0067 | reverse complement strand
ATATTCATATTTGCAGCTGAAATATTTAACCCTGTCGTAGAACTAATGACAGAATCAAGAAGGAAGTTTTCCATGCCGTCTGTAGTATCGTAAGTAAACTCTAGAGTATTGGAGTCGCTGGTTAAGGTGTATTTACCACTAGTGGAAGAATACGTTACAGTGCCCTCGTGAAGACTAGAGTTTATTTGGCCGGATGCCGTAGATAAAGAATAGCAATTTTCGCCTGTGCCACTTGCTTCACCTTGATAGTCATAAGCAGTTACAGCGCCTGATTCAGCAATATACAAGTAAGCTTCATCGCCTGTTCGAGAGGTATCATAGACCCCAGAAACAGCAACTATGTTTTCATCTGGTGTACCTGAAGAAGTTAAGGGATCTGAAGAATCAGATGACCCTGAGCTCCCACAACCAGAGATAAAACCCACTACAACTAACGATAAAGTTACTTTTTTCATATTCACAAATACTCCTTTAGTTTGATTGTGATTTTCCTAAAATTCTAACGCCCCGCTAAACGGCGAACGAAACGCAGTGTAGTGAGTCCAGTGGAGGTCGCGCTTTTTGCGGCCGGAACGTGTTTGAGCGGCTTGTTATGAGTTTTATGTGGCACATACTACAACCCCAACCCCTCTTTTACTTCAAAGATTATTTTGGCGATATTCATATCATGCTCAGGCGCTGCAGATAACCCCATATTTTCAGTTGAAGTCACTCCAAGGTACTTTGCTATTGGCTCTGGAGAATCGCTCTCCATTGCGTAAGCAAAAACTCTTGGCAAGTAAGATTGATATTCATCTCTTGCCCAGTCGCTATCGGAAACGCCAATTGGGTCCCATTTATAAAAGAGGATCTCATCGATTCTTTTATANAGTTCTAGCTGATCTGGTGGTAGCTTCTTTCCCATTACTTACTCATAACAGTTAATTCTACGTACCCGATACGGGTATCACTTTTCAATTAGGTTAACACCTTCGGAACGATCAATTCATTAATAATCATAGACTTATGAGACTTCCGTTTTTTCAAATTGCGCACACTCTTTAGCA
>NZ_LWFI01001654.1:0-11263 GCF_001635735.1 Oleiphilus sp. HI0067 | reverse complement strand
AGTAATCGACTATGTATTCCGTTTAGCTAAATTTAGCCGAGAACTAGAACGCCAGCACGGGTTATCACCTCGCGCCAACCTTTCTCTGATTGCTGCAGCACGCGCTTGGGCGTTTTTAAATCATCGAGAAACGGTCATCCCAGACGATATTCAGGACGTATTTCCATATATTTGTGATCACCGGATGCCCCATTCCCACAGCCAATCGCAAAAAATTAGTAATAAAATCTTAAATTCGGTAGATATTTTCTAGTTCGTCCTTATATATAGGGCATCGTTTTTAACAGTGCATGAAATTACTCCTCATGCACCAGAACCAATTTGAATTCAGTATTGAGGTACCTCATGAGCGAAGCAAAACATGCAAAATTATTGATCTTAGGATCAGGCCCTGCTGGCTATACAGCCGCCGTTTATGGAGCGCGCGCCAACTTGAACCCAGTTGTAATTACTGGCATCCAAGCGGGCGGCCAATTAACCCAAACGACTGAAGTAGATAACTGGCCTGGTGATGTGGAAGGCTTGCAAGGTCCGGACTTAATGGCACGCATGCAAGCTCACGCCGAGCGTTTTGATACCGAGATTGTGTTTGACCACATCAACAAAGCTGATTTGAGTCAAAAACCATTTCGCCTTAGCGGTGATTCAGGCGAATACACCTGTGATGCATTGATTATTGCGACAGGCGCATCTGCTCAATATCTTGGCCTCGAATCAGAAGAAGCATTTTCTGGCCGTGGTGTCAGTGCATGTGCAACCTGTGATGGTTTCTTCTATCGCAATCAAACGGTATGTGTTGTTGGTGGCGGTAATACAGCTGTAGAAGAGGCTCTCTATCTTTCTAATATCGCGAAAGAAGTAATTTTGATTCACCGTCGTGACACCTTGCGCTCAGAAAAGATATTGCAAGACAAGATTCGCGACAAAGCTGAGAATGGCAATATTCGTTTCGAATGGAACCATACTCTTGATGAAGTTCTTGGTGATGATGCTGGCGTTACCGGCGTTCGTATCAAGTCAACGGAAACAGGCGAAACCAAAGAAATCGATCTAACCGGCGTATTCATCGCGATTGGACACAAACCAAACACAGATCTATTCGACGGTCAGCTTGAAATGGACAATGGCTACCTCACTATTAAGTCTGGCCTTAATGGCGGCGTTACAGCTACGAGCATTCCTGGCGTATTCGCTGCCGGCGATGTGACCGACCAAGTATATCGTCAAGCTATTACGTCTGCTGGCTTCGGCTGTATGGCAGCACTTGATGCTGAAAAGTATCTGGACGATCTCGAGTAAGTTAGGTCCGTTTAAAACTATTAAAAGGCCGAATTGTTTATCTATACTTTAGAATTAAAGAATAATTCGGCCTAAGTTATGAGCTTACTCCCTTGGCTAAACCCTCAGGATAACTTCCCTTCCGTCGACTCAGCTTTAGACGATCCAAATGGATTGCTAGCCGCTGGCGGCGATCTTAGCGAAGAGCGCCTAATACAAGCTTACCGTAACGGTATTTTCCCTTGGTCTAGCGATGACCAACCCCTCCTATGGTGGAGCCCAGATCCACGCTGTGTGATATTTCCTAATCACGTACACATATCCAGATCACTTAAGAAAGCGATTAGAAAAGGCGGCTTCAGCGTAAGCTTTGATCAAAGCTTCAAAGAAGTAATCGATCATTGCGCTCGAGGTGAAGAACATTCTGGAGGCTGGATTACCGAAGAAATGAAATACGCCTACCTAAACCTAGCCGAACGCGGCATCGCTCACTCTATTGAAGTGTGGTGGAATGACCTACTTGTTGGTGGACTCTATGGGTTAAGTTTTGGCCGCACATTTTTTGGTGAGTCTATGTTTTCGTTAAAGAGTAATGCGTCAAAAATTGCTTTTGCTGCATTGTGCACTCAAGCAAGAAACTGGAACTTCCCCTTGATTGATTGCCAAATTGAGAATGAACACCTACTCTCTCTTGGTGCAGAACTCATCCCACGAGATGTATTTATGGAAAAAATACAACACGGAATGAAACACAAGGAAGCGTTATCTTGGCGCTTTGATGAAGATATTCTTGATCAAATACTAGCAAGCTGAGGCACCCAATGAGCCATCTCGAAACTATGGTTTTTTATGCCACACCAGAGCATGACTGTAGCTATCTACCCGGCGCAAAGGCGACCACGATGTTTGCTGACCCCAACGCAAACATCAGTAACAATGTATATAAACAGCTCTCTGAATTAGGGTTTCGTCGAAGCGGTAGTCATTATTACCGTCCCCACTGCTTACAGTGCAATGCATGCATTCCTGTCAGAGTACTCGCAAACGAGTTCAAACCTAGTCGCAGCCAAAAACGCGTTTTAAAAAATGCGCAAGGCATTCAAGCCCAAAGCTTGAGTGCAGATTTTCATGAAGATCATTATTTACTGTACGAAAAGTATATTAATGCACGCCACGTAGATGGAGATATGTATCCGGCTAGCCGAGAGCAGTATCGATCGTTTCTAGTCGACGGACGCGACTGCACTCGCTTTGTAGAATTTACACTAGAAGGCCAACTGCTTGGCATTGCGGTCGTGGACGAATTAGATGATGGGCTATCTGCCATCTATACATTCTTCGATCCAGATGTCGAACATCTAAGCATTGGTACCTATGCCATCTTGTGGCAATTGCTTGAGGCCAAAAAACGTAATCTACCGTATGTATACCTAGGATATTTCATTAAAGAATGCAGAAAAATGTCGTATAAAACGGCTTTTAAACCATTCCAAACACGTATTGATGAACGCTGGCTTACGATTGAAGAACTGCAAGCTATCAGTGAAAAGTATAAGTAAATGTAAAAGCACGAAACTGATTTTGCGAATCGCGCGAGTTTCAGGCAAAATGTCGCTTTTTTAGGCGGGGGTCAACCAAAAGACCTCCACAATAAGCGCCTCAGGCGCTATTAATAGCTCAAATGAGGTTACGCTTTAATGGCGAAAGAAGATGTCATTGAAATGGAAGGTACAATCGTAGATACCTTGCCGAACACAATGTTTCGCGTAGAACTAGAAAATGGTCACGTTGTGACTGCTCACATTTCTGGAAAAATGCGCAAGAACTATATCCGTATTCTTACAGGTGACAAGGTTAAGGTGGAAATGACACCTTATGACCTGACAAAAGGCCGCATCACATACCGTGCACGTTAAAATAAAAAAGGGAGTTTAACTCCCTTTTTTATTACATCGAGATCGGACGCTGCATCTATACTGATGCAGCTTCTTCTTTTTCATATTCAAAAACGACCTGCTCTTTCTTGCTGTCATATTTGACATTCACGTCACCACCTGACGACAGGTGACCAAACAAGATTTCCTCGGCAAGCGGTTTCTTCAACTCTTCCTGAATCAAGCGTGACATTGGGCGAGCACCCATTTTTTCGTCGTAGCCTTTTTCAGCAAGATACACTTTCACTTCATCATCAACATGCAAAACAACGCGTTTTTCATCAAGTTGGGCTTGCAGTTCCGTTAAGAACTTGTCGACGACATAGCAAACAGTATCGCGCGCCAAAGGAGCAAATTGAATAATACTATCCAGACGGTTTCTAAATTCTGGCGTAAACAACTTATTCAGCGCCTCCATACCATCTGTCGTATGATCCTGCTCACTAAAGCCAATTGAACGACGACTAATCTGCTCCGCGCCTGCGTTCGTGGTCATTACTAGTACAACATGACGGAAGTCAGTCTTACGTCCGTTGTTATCAGTCAAAGTGCCGTGATCCATCACTTGAAGTAACAAGTTGAACACTTCAGGGTGCGCTTTTTCGATCTCATCTAACAGAAGGATACAATGTGGGTTTTTATTAACAGCTTCCGTTAACAATCCACCTTGATCGTAACCAACATAACCTGGAGGTGCACCAATCAAACGACTAACCGTGTGACGCTCCATGTACTCAGACATATCGAAACGTACAAGCTCGACGCCCATTACCTTCGACAACTGCTTAGTAACTTCTGTTTTACCAACACCGGTTGGACCAGCAAACAGGAATGCACCATCTGGTTTCTCTGGTGATTTCAAACCCGCTCGTGACAATTTGATTGCCGTTGCAAGAGATTCGATCGCCAAATCCTGTCCAAACACGACCATTTTCAAGTCCCGCTCGATATTCTTAAGCTTATCTTTATCAGAGCTAGAAACGTTGCGAGGAGGAATGCGTGCAATTTTAGCAACAACGTCCTCAATCGCCTGCACATTGATCAGCTTCTTACGCTTGCTTTCATGCACAAGACGCTGACTCGCACCAGCCTCATCAATCACATCAATCGCTTTATCTGGCATGTGACGATCGGTAATATAACGATCCGCCAATTCAGCTGCAGCACGCAGTGCTTTATCGCTATATTTCAGATCATGATGCGCCTCAAATTGAGGTTTCAAACCTTTCAAAATCCGGAAGGTATCGTCAACATTTGGCTCATTCACATCAATTTTCTGGAATCGACGTGCAAGCGCGCTGTCCTTCTCGAAAATGCCACGAAATTCGGTGAATGTCGTCGAACCGATGCAACGCACCTCACCTGAGCTCAACAATGGCTTAAGTAGGTTAGAAGCATCCATGACACCACCGGATGCTGAACCAGCGCCAATAATCGTGTGAATCTCATCGATGAATAAAACCGCGTGCTCGCGTTTCTTAAGCTCTGCTAATAGCGCTTTGAACCGCTTCTCAAAATCACCGCGATATTTAGTTCCAGCTAAAAGAGCACCCAAGTCCAAAGAATAAACTTCAGCATTTGCAATGATCTCAGGAACCTCATTCTCAACAATCTTCTTAGCTAGGCCCTCTGCAATCGCAGTTTTACCGACACCAGCTTCACCCACCAAAAGCGGGTTATTTTTGCGACGTCTAGAAAGAATTTGAACAACACGATCTACTTCGTGATCGCGTCCAATCAAAGGATCGATGCGTCCTTGTAGCGCAACTTCATTCAAATTCTCAGCATAGCTTTCAAGCGGATTGCTTTGGCCAGAACCCTCGGCACTTTCTTCAGCCATTTCTGAATCAGTGTTTTGCTCTTCAGCTTGCCCAGGAACTTTCGAGATACCGTGTGAAATGAAATTCACGACATCGATACGCGCCACATTCTGCTTTTTCAGCACATATACCGCTTGGCTTTCTTGCTCACTAAAAATAGCCACCAGTACGTTTGCACCAGTAACTTCTTTCTTCCCAGAAGATTGAACATGGAAAACAGCGCGCTGTAAGACACGTTGAAAGCCCAAAGTAGGCTGTGTTTCGCGCTCGTCGTCGGCGCTTGGAATTAAAGGCGTTGTTGAATCAACAAACTCTGTCAGCTCTTGACGAAGTATTGCGAGCTCAACACCGCATGAATCTAAAACCTTTAAGGCAGAGTCGTTATCTAGCAAGGCTAGTAGCAAATGCTCAACCGTCATGAACTCATGACGTTTGTCTCGAGCATTCTTAAATGCCTCATTTAGCGTTAGCTCTAAATCTTTACTTAGCATATTTGTACCCCGACCAATCCAGGTTAATCTTGCTTCTGCAGTTCACAAAGTAGCGGATGATCGCACTCAGCTGAGTATTCATTTACTTGCGCCACTTTGGTCTCGGCAATGTCTTTCGAATAAATCCCACACACTGCTTTTCCTTGTGTATGTACGGCCAACATGACTTGCGTAGCCTTCTCTTCGTTCATTGCGAAAAATCGAACCAGCACTTCAACAACAAAGTGCATGGGTGTGAAGTCATCATTTAACATCACCACCTGGTACATCGAGGGGCGTTTCAGTGCCGGTTTATCTGGCGCCAAAAGCAATCCATCATCCTGATTCGGTTGGCTCGGGTCCACATCTGAGCCCTGATTCAATACTAGTAGACTATCTTTCAACTTACTCATTACCCGAAACGTTTTTTTACACAAATGTTAAATGGGTTCACATTCACATATTTCAATACGTTTAAACCGTCAAATCGGCCTATTTCAACATTATTTTACATCGCAAAGTGTCACCTAACAGTTTGCACCATCAATTCCGTTCTCAGGATTAAATTTGTGAAATTCTGAAAACTGATTTGTGTGATGAGTCAATTTTTTCGTTAGAAGAACTTGACACTGTTTAAAAACCAACCAGAATTAACACGCTGTAACAAATAACACGTTACAGCTTACGAATAAAAATAAAACGCAGCAGGATTATCTAGGTGGTTGGAACTAGACCCTGCAAACGACACGGGAGTCACCTCATGTACCAAGGTAAAGTTAAGTGGTTTAACAACGCAAAGGGATATGGATTTATCGTTGAAGACGGCTGCACTGAAGACCTATTCGCACACTTCTCATCAATTCAAATGGATGGGTATAAAACCTTAAAAGCTGGACAGTCGGTGATGTTTGAAAAACAGCCGAGCAACAAAGGCGTGCACGCTGTAAATATACAGTCAGCAGAAGTCGCACAAAATCAAGTAGCGAATCTTGACGACGAAGTAATTTCAGTAGAAGAACAAGCAGCGCCGAGCATCGCGGCTGTTTCCGAAACTTCTTCAAACATTGAAGAAGCTAAAGCCCCTATAATGTAAGGGTTGCTATTAGTGATTCTGGGGCGTTCTCGTGCGCCTCAGAAAGTTACTTTTGTTTGAATAGCTCTGGTAGACTTCGCACGTAATCTGCGAGCGAGTTTATGGCTGACCTACTGTTATTCAACAAACCCTTCAACGTCTTGTCTCAATTCACTGATCGTGAAGGCAGGTCCACACTTGCCCAATTCATCAAAACCAAAGACATGTATCCAGCTGGTCGCCTTGATTACGACTCTGAAGGTTTAATGCTGTTGGTCAATGACGGTCAATTGCAGTCACGCATCGCCGATCCAAAACACAAGCTACCCAAAACTTATTTAGTTCAGGTCGAAGGTATTCCAAATGATAGAGACTTGGAAAAACTTCAAAAAGGCGTCACTCTCAAAGATGGTCCAACGAAACCAGCCAAAGCACGATTGATCGCCCCTCCGGATTTGTGGGAGAGAAACCCTCCAGTACGCGACAGAAAAAACATCCCAACAAGCTGGCTTGAAATCATCATTACAGAGGGTCGAAACCGACAAGTTCGCAGAATGACCGCACATATAGGGTTCCCGACACTTAGACTGATTCGGCATGCCATCGGCCCTTGGAAACTCGATGACTTAAAACCAGGACAGATGCGAACAGAAACAGTTCATTTACCCAAGCAAAGTAACAAACCTCGTAATTATCAAAAGAAAAGAACTGAGTCATGACAAATATTTGGACGCCTCATGCCATCGTTGCTTGCGTGGTAGAGCAAGATGGTAAATATCTAATGGTTGAAGAACTTAGCCACGGGAAACGCGTATTTAACCAACCAGCAGGGCATGTCGACGAGGGAGAATCTATTTTGACTGCCGCTGTTCGAGAAACACTCGAAGAAACCGCATGGCAAGTCGAGCTAGTAGGTCTAATTGGACTTTATGTCTACACAGCGCCTCAAAACGGCATCTGTTATCATCGTTATTGTTTTTTGGCCAAACCTATCAGCAATACGCGTCAAAGTCTTGATACCGACATTCTTGAGGCCCATTGGTTGAGCTTTGAGGAAATTCAAAACGAAAGTGAAAATCTTCGCAGCCCTCTGGTTTTAAAATGCCTTGAAGATGCACGAAATAAGCCGCTTACCCCATTAGATTTCATCTACGAGCATTAACAAACAAACTGCTGTTTTTTTAACCATAAGCGGTTACAATCCGCGCTCTTCAACTACGCTAACTATCGCAGCGTTTTAACGAAAGGTACTTAATGAAATCTCCCAATGAAACTCGCGTCATCGTCGGCATGTCAGGCGGTGTAGACTCTTCTGTATCAGCACTTTTACTTCAGCAACAAGGCTATCAAGTTGAAGGCTTATTCATGAAAAACTGGGATGAAGATGACGGCACTGAGTACTGCACAGCGATTGAAGATCTAAATGACGCACAAGCAGTCTGCGACAAACTTGGGATCAAACTGCATCAAGCAAATTTCGCAGCTGAATACTGGGATCGCGTATTCGAGTATTTCCTAGAGGAATATAAAGCTGGTCGCACACCCAACCCAGACATTTTGTGCAACAAAGAAATTAAGTTCAAAGCATTCTTGGATTATGCATTAACTCTTGGTGCAGACTACATCGCGACAGGGCATTACGTGCGCAAGCAGGATAAAGACAGCGAAGCATGGTTATTGAAAGGCTTAGATGTTAACAAGGACCAAAGCTACTTCTTGTATGCTGTTGGTGGCGACAAGATTGCAAAAACTCTGTTCCCAGTGGGAGAGATCGAAAAACCTGAAGTGCGCAAACTCGCAGAACAGCATGACCTAGTAACGCACGATAAGAAAGATAGCACCGGCATCTGCTTCATTGGGGAGAGAAAATTCTCAGACTTCTTGAAACAGTACTTGCCAGCGCAACCAGGCGATATCATTACCGATACAGGAGACACCATCGGCAAGCATCAAGGTTTGATGTATCACACTATCGGTCAGCGACAAGGCCTCGGTATTGGCGGCTTAAAAAACTATGACGAATCACCTTGGTATGTCGCGCAAAAAAATCTAGACGACAACACTCTGGTCGTTGTTCAAGGAAAGAATAATCCACTGCTCTTTGCAAATCAGTTGATCTGCAAAAATCTAGATTGGATTAATGGTGAACCAAACATGCCTTTCTCTTGTACAGCTAAAGTACGCTATCGACAAGCAGACCAGTCTTGTCATGTCGAAAAGCTAGATAACGGAGATCTTAGCGTGCGGTTTGACACCCCCCAACGAGCCATTACCCCAGGCCAATCGGTTGTTTTCTATATTGAAGATCGTTGCCTCGGCGGTGGGATCATTGCATCTACTAGTAGCGAGCCTAACGATGAGCTTAACTAACGATCAGAATAAGGCACTGGCACTATCTGGCTTATTCGAATGCTGCGTATTGGTAGATAGCATTGCGCGCAATGGCTCTTGTGATCACGATGCACAAAACGTGTTGATTGAATCGCTTTTCAACACGAACCCCAATGATGCACAAGATATCTATTCTGACTTGCATGCTCTTAAAAAAGGGCAACAAGCTTTACTAGGCTGCTTAGGAGAATCAGGGGTCGATGCAAACCCACAAGTACTCCGTTACGCACTAGCGCTTTTACATCTGCAACAAAAGCTAAGCAAACAAAGCGATATGCTTTCCTTGATAGGAAATAAACTCGAGCTAGCGTCTAATCAAGTATCTCACTTTGGCATTGATCACGAGAACGTCATCGCGAATTTGGCTTCTACTTACCAAGAAAGCATTAGCACATTTAATATGCGTATTCAGGTATCTGGCCATGCCCGTCATCTGCAAGTGGAACACAACGCCGCAAAGATTCGCGCATTACTTCTTGCAGGTATTAGATCCGCAACATTATGGCGACAACTCGGCGGTCATCGTTGGCAATTTCTGTTTGGTAAAGGAAAGATCCGCAAGGCAGCCAAGTCGCTAAATTCCATCCTGATATAAACCTCTTACTTCTAAGTTTCGTCACCTAATTGTTTGTAGTAAACTCGCGGCCTTTCTAAAGCAGGTACGACAAGTAGAGTAGTCTTATGGAACTAAGCGCACTAACCGCAATCTCACCCATCGATGGTCGCTACGGAAGCAAAACTTCCAGCTTACGCGCAGCATTCAGCGAATACGGCCTTATTTACGCACGTGTTACCGTTGAAATTCGCTGGCTACAAGCGCTTGCTCAGCACTCCGACATCATTGAATTACCTGCTTTCTCAGATGAAGAAAACAATTTCTTAAACGCTATCGTTGATGAATTCAGCGAAGACGACGCCTTGCGCGTGAAAGCGATTGAGCGCACCACAAACCACGACGTGAAAGCAGTTGAATACCTTATTAAAGAAAAATTCGAAGCTGTTGCTGATTCGCTACCAAATTTAGCGAAGAGCCTAGAATTTGTGCATTTCGCATGTACCTCTGAAGACATCAACAATTTGTCGCATGCATTGATGCTTAAACAAGGTCTAGAAAGCAGTGTACTTCCAGAGATGCAAGCTGTTGTGACTAAGCTCAGCGAGCTAGCGCAAGATCTTGCAGAACAGCCGATGCTATCTCGCACGCATGGCCAAACCGCATCGCCGACTACAATGGGGAAGGAATTAGCCAATGTTGTTGCACGACTTAATCGTCAGCTAACTCAAATCAAAGAAGTAAAATTCCTTGGCAAGATTAACGGTGCCGTTGGTAACTACAACGCGCACTACTCTGCCTACCCGAACACTGATTGGCCAGCTCACGCGAAAAGCTTTGTTGAATCACTCGGCATTACGTTCAACCCTTACACCACGCAAATTGAACCGCACGACTACATCTCTGAATTGTTCGATGCTGTTGCGCGCTTCAACACAATCCTGATTGATTTAGATCGTGACATCTGGAGCTACATCTCACTTGGTTACTTCAAGCAAAAAACGGTAGCGGGCGAAGTAGGCTCTTCAACGATGCCGCATAAAGTAAATCCTATCGATTTCGAAAACTCAGAGGGTAACCTTGGCCTAGCGAACGCGGTATTAACGCACCTAGCTCAAAAACTTCCGATCTCTCGCTGGCAACGCGACCTAACCGACTCAACGGTATTGCGTAATCTAGGTGTAGGCTTAGCGCATGGTTTAATTGCTTACCAATCAACACTTAAAGGCCTTAACAAGCTTGAGATCAATCCAAACAAACTCGCGCAAGATCTCGACAATGCGTGGGAAGTGATGGCCGAACCGATCCAAACCGTGATGCGCCGTTACAGCATCGAACAAGCCTACGAGAAATTGAAAGAGCTAACGCGTGGTCAGTCTATCAACAAAGAGACGATTACAGAGTTCGTTAACAAACTAGAGATCCCTGAAGAAGCAAAACAGATTCTTTTAGATCTTACTCCGGGCAGTTACATCGGTAACGCTGTCGATCAGGCAAAAGCCATTGACGCCTAACGAACCATTAGACGTGCTTGGCGGTATTTCCGCCGAGCACTTTCTGCGCGAATACTGGCAAAAAAAACCTCTACTCATTCGTCAAGCCCTCCCTGAATTTGAATCTCCTATTACGCCTGATGAAATGGCCGGCCTCAGCTTAGAGGAAGACATTGAGTCTCGAATCATTATCGAGCAAGAAGGCACTCAGCACTGGAAACTCGAAACAGGCCCCTTTAGTGAAGAGCGATT
>NZ_LWFI01001653.1:0-1373 GCF_001635735.1 Oleiphilus sp. HI0067 | reverse complement strand
GTTCTGGTATCGTTCACATGGCTGGTGCAGCAGCTGCACTTGCTGGTGTTATCCTTCTTGGTGCTCGTAAAGGTAAGTACGGTCCTAACGGTGAAGTTAACGCTATCCCAGGCGCTAACCTTCCACTAGCGACTCTTGGTACTTTCATCCTTTGGATGGGCTGGTTCGGTTTCAACGGTGGTTCTACTTTGAAGCTTGGCGGTATCGCTGTAGCAAACGAAGTTGCTAGCGTATTCTTGAACACAAACGCTGCTGCAGCGGGTGGTTTGATTGCTGCTCTTATCGTTGCACGCATCTTGTTCGGTAAGGCAGACCTTACAATGGCATTGAACGGCGCACTAGCTGGTCTTGTTGCTATCACTGCTGAGCCTGCAGATCCATCTCCACTACTTGCTACTGTAATCGGTGCAATCGGTGGTGTGATCGTCGTATTCTCAATCGTTACTCTTGATAAGCTTAAGCTTGACGATCCAGTCGGCGCGATCTCTGTACACGGTGTTGTTGGTCTTTGGGGTATCTTCGCGGTTCTACTTTCAGACGCAGACGCTACGTTCATGGGTCAGCTAGTAGGTGCGGTAACAATCTTTGCATGGGTATTCGTAACAAGCTTGATCGCTTGGGGCGTAATCAAAGCGGTTATCGGTCTACGAGTTTCTGAAGAAGAAGAGTACGAAGGTGTGGATCTTTCAGAATGTGGTATGGAAGCATACCCAGAGTTCACTAAAGACTAATCAACTAGTCCTTAGTAAGATCTAAGAAGAAGGGCGCTCATTGAGCGCCCTTTTTTGTTGTCTATCGAATTGTTTGTTTAACCCTACGCATAAAAAGTTATTGTTTAGCATTCTATGTTTAGGAATAGACAGAAGCGATCATCCTCCCGTTCGTCATTCCGGACAGCGAAGCGTGACAAGGTGAATTGCGCAACGCGCAAGAGAGGGTGCCCTGGGGTATCCGGAATCTGGTTTGTGAATGCACAGAAATAGACATTAGCGGATGTTGAACTGCTGATGTCCGGTCGATCCTTGATGCGTACTTCTACAAAGAAGCGGACATTTCGCGGCGCGAAAACTTTTCGATTTATATACAGAAGCGGACGTCAGACAGGCAAGTTTTTAACTGGGATTTATTTCGAGTTTATATAGTAAGCAGACATGAACGCCTACAATAACGGGCCGCAGTGTAGGCGCGAAGCACCGAAACGTAGGTCCGAGCTAGCTTGCTGGCGGGCGTCGATTGTATTGTTAAATGCCGTAGTCACGTTCCACCTTCGATATACGAGTTTTGAACGATGCATACCATTTCTCATGACCAAGCCGTTGGGCTTCTTGGTGCCCTGCATTTTTCTTCCACCGCTTAATGGATTCAAGATCAGA
>NZ_LWFI01001652.1:0-1207 GCF_001635735.1 Oleiphilus sp. HI0067 | reverse complement strand
ATGCTTGAACAAGGTAAGTGTTAGGTTCTTCCTCGGGTAATTGAACTTCGCAATGAACTGAGGTGAGTAGCTTGTTCTCGATACGAAACTCCGCCTTGTCCCCGGTGATAGTTTTGCTTAATGAAACCTCTGGAGGAGAATCTTTTTTCGTCTTTCTTATGTTGATGGATTGAGCGTTTTTGGCCTCAGGCTTTTTATCTGTAAAAAGCCAGTTTCCATTCGCGTCCTGGTATTTGTATATCTTTGCAACAACATGTTGCGAAACGAGGATAAAGGAAAGAGCAAGAGCGCTAATTATTATTTGCACGTTCTTTGAATCTCTGCGCGTAAGTCTTTTTCGCGTTGTTTCCGTTCTTGTTCTGTTACTTTCACGAATTCACCGTGTTCATCATAAAAAACGACGGGACCTTGAATGTCGGCTAGACGCTTCGCAGCTTCTTCACAATACTTCTTTTTGGCGGCTTGAATTTCGGCATTTTGTTTTTCTAAGAGAATTTTTTGCTCTGCGGCTTGGATTTTTTCAGCACGCCATTGTTCTTTGGCATTCTTAACCATTTCAGGATTGCTGAGATCTGTTGAGATATTAAGAGGCTGGATGTCATCACTGATATTTGTAGCTGATGTTCCAGTTGGAGGTCGATCTCCAAAGTGCGTTTTACCTTCATCATCGACCCACTTATAGACTTGTCCGTGCGCGAAATTAGTCAACATGATGCTAAAAGTGCAGGCTATGAGGTATAGGTTTTTGTTGCGTCGATTTGGCATTTAAAGTCCTTTTAAAGCGTTCTTCCTTAATGAATGAAATATGCTACGTGGCGCAAAAACTTCTAACAAGTCCGATTTCATCAATTATTTGTGATGGGCTAGAAGTATCGTCATTCCTAAATTAGTGTTTACTTCAATCAAGTTACGCATTGACTCGTAAAAAAATAAAAATACGGGGGAGGAAATATGGCTCAGTTCGATATTGCGATCAATCATGGGATCTTGTTTGATGGCTCAAAATCTCATTCAAAGATAAAACATGTCGGGATCAAGGATGGTGTCGTGGCACAGTTGAGTGATCAGCCGATTACGTCAGCAGATAGTGTCATCGATGCTTCAGGAAAATGGGTGACCCCCGGATTTATCGATACACATACACACTATGATGCAGAGTTGATTGCGTCGCCGGGCTTGAAAGAATCTGTTCGCCATGGCGTCACGA
>NZ_LWFI01001651.1:0-737 GCF_001635735.1 Oleiphilus sp. HI0067 | reverse complement strand
ATTTCTCTCAAGCTAATCCCATGACTGAAGCTGGGATTGATCCGGGTTTGTTGCGAGATGTTTACGTGGCGATTGGAGAGGAGCTCGATGGCGGTGCATGGGCCGTGAGAGTTCAATATAAGCCCCTCATTCGATGGATTTGGCTTGGCGCAATTTTCATGTTTATTGCAGGTGGCTTAGCTGTGTTTGATAAACGTTATCGTCCTAAAGAAAAAGTGAGCCAAGTAGTGATGCCATCAAATTCGGAGTTTGCTAAGTAAATGAAGTCTCGTCTCGTATTCTTGACCCCTTTGATGTTAGCAGTCGGTCTAGGACTTATTTTATACACAGCTTTGGGCAAAGACCCGAGCAAGTTAGAAACAGCACGCCTGAACGATCCACTCCCAACATTTTCGTTACAATCGCTTGAATATCCAAGCAAATTACTCACTAACGCTGATTTAGGTGGGAAGCCTTCGCTACTTAACGTTTGGGCAACATGGTGCCCAGCTTGTAAGAGTGAGCACGGGTATCTGATGGCACTTGCACAACAAGGTGTTCCGATTATTGGTCTGAATTACAAAGATGATAGAGCGAAAGCGTTACAGTGGTTAGACAGGCTTGGTGATCCTTATTCGTTGAACCTATTTGATCCGCGAGGGAAGTTCGGGTTCGATTTAGGGGTGTATGGTGCACCAGAGACCTACATCATCGATCAAAATGGTGTAGTACGCTATCGACATGTCGGTGAGGTGAAT
>NZ_LWFI01001650.1:0-479 GCF_001635735.1 Oleiphilus sp. HI0067 | reverse complement strand
CGCTCTGATATTACTTTCGCTTTATTTTCGAATGAGCAGGCAAGCTATCAAGTTAACGATGGCTCTTTGGCAGAAAAAGTCGAAGGGTGTTCTGCGTTGATTCCGTTTTTGAATCGTTATATTTGTGCTGCGAATTCTAGCGAAGCCTTTTCTACTCGTTCTCAGCTAGAACTTGGTCAAGAATTCGTGACCACTGAAGGTGTATTGATAGGTCGGGATAGTGTTCAATATCTTGCCTTGAGTGCAATTGATGATGGTGTTGTCGTTCGTCAAAAACGAATAGATAGCTTGGTTGATGAGCTGAGTATTGCAGATGATGACGTGGCTAGATTGGAGGCGGGGCTTCAGGCTAATCTGAATGATTTGGCTGCGGCTAAAACTTCGTTAGTCGATGCTCGGGCAATAGAGCAGAGTGCTCTTAAGCGTCACGCGCAATTAGTTGCTGATGAGCGGGGGGCGAAAATCAAGCGTGAGCAACT
>NZ_LWFI01001649.1:0-1218 GCF_001635735.1 Oleiphilus sp. HI0067 | reverse complement strand
CCATCACGCTGAATCAAAAACGATAAAAAAACTAGAACACAAACTTCATAAAACAGAACGAAAACTTCATCAAAAAGAATCGCGCATCGCTAAAAGACTAACAAAAGTTCAGCTTGGACCTCGGCCGTTCTTTCTGGTTGAAGATATGACTGACAGCAAATTAAAACGAAAGCTTCAAAGTTGTAAGTCGGGCCCATTTGCGCCAAGCAACTTCTCGATCGGACATCGCGGCGCCCCCATGCAATTTCCCGAACATACTAAAGAGTCTTATATCGCAGCGGCTAAAATGGGCGCTGGTATCATGGAATGTGATGTCACCTTTACAAAAGATCGCGCGCTAGTGTGTCGTCATGCGCAATGTGATCTCCACACAACAACAAACATTCTTGCAACGCCACTCGCCCAGAAGTGCTCTGTTGCGCCGGAATTCAATTCAGAAGGTGAACTTATTAATGCATCAGACATTAGATGCTGTGCTAGTGACATCACTGTTGCCGAGTTCAAATCACTTGAAGGCAAAATGGACGCGGCCAACCTAGCAGCAACAAGTATTGATGAATATATGGATGCCACAGCTAGTTGGCGAACAGACGGATACAGCGGTCGCGGTACATTGCTGACACATGCCGAAAGTATTCAACTCTTTAAAGAACTAGGCGTCGATTTCACGCCAGAACTAAAATCTCCTCAAGTGGAGATGCCATTCGAAGGCGATTACACACAGCAAGACTATGCGTCACAGTTGATTGAAGAATATCAAGCTGCAGGCATCTCACCGCGACGAGTATGGCCTCAATCATTTAATTATGATGACGTGACATACTGGATACAGCAACACCCTCACTTTGGCAAACAAGCGGTCTATCTTGATGGACGATATGACATGAACGTCAGCCTTGCTGAAATGGAGTCTTGGGTAGCTGATGGCGTCAATGTACTCGCCCCTCCGATGTGGATGTTGCTCGAGGTTAACGCGCATGGCGAAATTATCCCGTCTGACTATGCAATGAATGCCAAACAAGCAGGATTAGACCTTATCACTTGGACGATTGAGCGATCTGGACTGCTGAAAAACAATGGTGGTTGGTACTACCAAACAACGAACGGCAGCACTGGTAATCCTGACGTCATTGATACTGATGGAGACATGTATGAAGTGCTCGATGTGCTAGCGAAAGACGTTGGCATCATCGGTATTTTTTCAGACTGGCCAGCAAC
>NZ_LWFI01001648.1:0-1303 GCF_001635735.1 Oleiphilus sp. HI0067 | reverse complement strand
GGATGCGATTAGCAATGAAATGACTCATTCATTGAAAAAGAAATATCAGGCATTAATCACTCATAGGTAGTCACTTGGCCCAACAAGTCTCTTCGTATATTCATGGTTTGGAACCATGGCAATACACCGTCTCTGCAGGCTTTACTTTGCGTGGACATTACACCCCTCCAACTGGAAAACCGGTGATTCATTTTCTTCATGGCAATGGATTTAACGGCTTGGTGTATGAAAAGTTCCTAGGGCCCTTGAGTAAACATTTCGATATCTTTTTGAGTAATGCGCAAGGACATGGCGATAGTGACGCAGGAGTTCGTCCTTTTACTGATTGGGATGATAGTGCATCTAGCTTTACTGAAGTGTGGCAGCACTATTCAACCTTATGGGCTGATGTGGAGCGAATAGGGATAGGCCATAGTTTTGGAGGTGTGAACACGTTATTGATGACACAGATCGACCCAAAGCTATTCACGAAAGTATTTTTGTTAGATCCAATTATTGGGTCGAGATCGTGGTCATATGCGGCGAATGGCTTACGCATGTTGGGTCTGTCAAAGCACTTTCCCCTGGCAAAACAAGCGCTTGTTCGCGGTACGTATTGGCCTGACGAAGAAGCATTATGGAATTACTTTTATCAACGCGGCACTTTCAAAGGCTGGGATGATGATTGTTTACGCTCCTACCTTAATCATGCGATAAAATCAGATGAAAACGGTGGTTTTTCACTGAAATGTCCGCCGAAAATAGAGAGTAATATTTTCTCGAGTTACTCGAACTCGGTTTGGTCTTCTCTAGCTGCCTTGGGTATACCTGTGCACATGATTTATGGCTCACGCACGTATGACTTTGTGCGTGCCAACTTGCCTAAGCTAGCGCGCCAATATCCCTTTGTAGAAGCAAGCAAAACCATTGGCGGGCATTGTTTTATGTTTGAACAGCCCGAGCAATCCAGTGAATTGCTGCTTTCTCTGCTTGGGTATGATGCTTAAGCCTTATTATTTGTGACGAAGTTCACTATAATCCTGCCTTTCTCAAACAATGGTTGTATAAAGAATGCGTGACGAAAGTATTTTGTTAGGTCAGGTCGAAGGGTTTATTTCTGTTTTGGCTCAATGCCAGGCGCTCGGAATTACCGTAGCTTCGGCACGCGAGAATGAATTAATCTTAGAACTTCCTTATACAGAGAAAATTATTGGTAACCCTGATACTGGTGTTATTCATGGGGGGGCGATTACTACCCTAATGGATACAGCTGCCGGCGCAGGGGTTTTATGTGCATTGCCAGAGTTTGAGCTCTGTCCAACTT
>NZ_LWFI01001647.1:0-760 GCF_001635735.1 Oleiphilus sp. HI0067 | reverse complement strand
AAATAATCACTTACGCCATCACTATCTGTATCGGCTAAGTTATGATCCGTGCCATATATATTAATTTCTTCGAAATTCGCTAAGCCGTCATTGTCATCATCATTGGAGCCTATAATTCCAGCGCCGACATTGTCATTCAGTCCGTCATTATTACTGTCGTTTTTATACTCATCACCGCCCGACTCTTCACCATTGCTCAAGCCATCACCGTCGGAATCCACGAGGAAATCAGAAATATCATCAAAATTATCAAAACGATCTAATCGCGATACTCCACCTAATAACTGATCTTTATCAGAGCTTAGATTGTCGTCAGAATTTGAGTAATGTTCGTACCAACCTGGCAAGCCATCACTATCAGAATCACCAACTTCTTCACGCAGGTACTGCAAATAACCTAAAGAAGGGGATGCGCTATTTTCAACCTGACGAAGCAACACAACATCTTCCTGAGCATTAAATAATGCTAAGGCCTGAGTACCATAACCAGATCTTGCATATCTCCAATACTCGCTATCATTTGCTGCATTCGGGTATAGCTGAATCGTTAATTTTCCATCAATCCCGAGTGTTGTAGTGTGTCTATCTGAAGTATCTCTTTGAGCAGCTAATACGAATGCTCTATCTAAATCAGCATTCGCTGATTCGAAATCAGGGGTCGTTGCGTCAGGCAAATAACTATGACCGGACGCAAAACGCAAACGTCTGGTCGATAAGGCATTATCTATATATAACGGTCCATTCAATACCAAGTCTGAAC
>NZ_LWFI01001646.1:0-625 GCF_001635735.1 Oleiphilus sp. HI0067 | reverse complement strand
AAATTTCAATCGCGAATTTACAGGCTGTATTAATGGCTATAAAAATAATTAGATTGCTTCACCTAAGTGCTAGCCGATATAGTTTCGCGCTGAGACTTTAGGTCTCTAGAAATCTAATTGGCAAGGAATGCCAAATCATAAATTACTCTCAACAAAAGGATCTTGTGTGAGTCATTCTTCGTGGACGAGTACCGCTCAGTCGGTCGACTCGGGTTTAGTTTGTTTAGTGATGCTGGCGCGGTTTTATCAAGTCGCAGCCGATATGCTCCATCTACTGATCGAGTTTTTTATGTCCCCCTTGTTGCGATATCAGTATAAAGGCCTTCGGGAGCGTTAGCAGTTGAGTGTGCGCTAAAGGCACACTTATGCATGTGTAATAAGATCTAAATGTTCGGGGCTGCTCAAGTGCGACACATGATTAAAGCTAGAAACGTATCTTTTATCGCCCTTAATAAATAGCTCTGTAACGCCGGTGTTCCTGCTCTGTAAATTAAGATCAATCATTGTCTCCGCATTCAGACGCATAATGTGTTTGATCGCCATTGAAATCGCTACGCCAGAACTGAAAACGAAAATGTTTTTATGATCTTGTGTGTTCAGTGAATACAAAGCCTGTTCTACGCGG
>NZ_LWFI01001645.1:0-673 GCF_001635735.1 Oleiphilus sp. HI0067 | reverse complement strand
ACGCATTTAGCAGGTTTTAGAGCCTCTCTAACACGCTCTCTCAATCAATACATTGATCGGGAAGGGTTGGGTAAGAACGCTAAAGTAGCAACGTCTGGAGATGATGCTAGAGAAGGGCTAACAGCGGTAATCTCTGTCAAAGTTCCAGATCCTAAGTTCTCTTCTCAGACTAAAGATAAATTGGTCTCGTCAGAAGTTAAATCAGCAGTTGAACAAGAGATGAATGCTTCATTTGGTGAATATCTAATGGAAGCTCCACAAGAAGCTAAAGCTGTTGTTGGCAAAATGATTGAAGCGGCAAGAGCACGAGAAGCAGCCCGAAAAGCACGAGAAATGACAAGACGTAAAGGTGCTTTAGATATCGCTGGCTTACCAGGTAAGTTGGCAGATTGCCAAGAGAAAGATCCGGCTTTATCTGAACTATACATCGTGGAGGGTGACTCAGCAGGTGGCTCAGCTAAGCAAGGGCGTGATAGAAAAACCCAAGCGATCTTGCCGCTGAAAGGTAAGATTTTAAATGTCGAAAAAGCGCGTTTCGATAAAATGTTGTCTTCTGCTGAAGTTGGCACATTAATTACTGCGCTGGGGTGTGGTATCGGTCGTGAAGAATACGATATTGAAAAACTTCGTTACCATAGCATCATTATTATGACCGATGCTGACGTTGACGGCT
>NZ_LWFI01001644.1:0-1794 GCF_001635735.1 Oleiphilus sp. HI0067 | reverse complement strand
AAACGTCAGAGAAAAAGTTATTGCAGATCATCCTTCTTGGGCAGCCTGAGTTACGTGATATGTTGGCTCAAACTGAGCTTCGTCAGCTGGCTCAGAGAATCACAGCGCGTTACCACTTACAGTCTTTAAATCGCGTTGAACTTGGTGCTTACGTGTCTTGTCGCTTGGCTGTTGCTGGTAGGAAACCGCGCTTGTTTAGTGATAAAGCCTTGAACCGACTATACAAGCTCAGTGGCGGCGTTCCGCGTTTAATAAATTTGCTCTCTGATCGAGCGCTATTAGGCGCCTATGCAAGCAATTCAGATCAGGTTGAAGTTGAACATATCAAACGTGCTAACTACGAAATACTCGGTGAAAGTCGTTCTGCGTGGGAGCGTTTCGTCTTTCAATACGGGTATCGAGTAGTGGGTACCGCGTTGGGGATCACTTTGTTTGTTGGTCTCGGCGTATGGTCTAAGCCGTTTTTGGATAGCATCACGCCTTTTGTTGATTCGTCAGTAAATAGTGTCGTCGAAGTGACAAAATCTCCTGAGAAAACTATCTCGCATATAAATGAACAGAAGGATGAGGTTGATGTCGATCAATCTTCTGCACTTCAAACTCATGCACTTGTTTTAAAGCCAGAAAACGGAGAGCAGGTTTATATCAATGACTTTGAAGAAGCTTTGTCTTCATCACCAGAGTCGTTAGTAGCATATGTAGAAGCTCCTAATCCAGATACGCGCCTGCTACAACAGGTAATGGAGAAGAGTGCCCCTAAATCAGCCGGAAGCATCCCTCTTGCTGCTGTTAGTGTTGATTTAGGTGGCCGAGAAAAAGGTAAGAAAGATAAGTTACAAGCATTTCAGTCGCTTTTTGAAAGTTGGAATTTAAACTACGTTGAAGAGCCTTTCCAATTAGCATGCGAGTTTGCCCAAGTGAACGGACTTGCGTGTCTTCATAAGCAAGGAAATTGGCGTAGTTTGATACGTATTGACCGTCCTGCCGTACTCACATTGTTTAATAATCAAGGCCAGAAAATTCATGTTGCCTTGTTAAAGATCGAAGGTGATTTTGCTCTGGTAGAGCATTCGGGTGAAAAGTTTAGAACCTCTCTAGATGATATTGATCGTTATTGGTTAGGCGAGTATTCAGTGATATGGCAACTCCCTCCTTATAAGTCTGGAATCGTCACACCGGGACAACTTAAAGAAGGTGCATGGTTGGAGAAAGGCTTAGCCGAAATTAACCCTGAGACCAAAGACTTAAGCTTGCAAGAGCAAGTGATTGAATTTCAGCGTTCTATGGGGCTTGTTCCTGATGGTATCGCCGGTAGTCTGACCTTAATTCAAATGAATAATTTGTTGGAAACCGACGCACCAAAGTTATTAGGAAACTCATAACAAATGTCATACATACTAGAGGCCCTCGAACGCTCAGAACGGGAACGTCAGCAACAAGGCCAACCATCTTTTAGACAAGATCAGCACTTGTTGCATCTTCGCCAGCAAAAACGATTTCCTTGGATAGGGTTACTCGTAGCGGTTCTTTTCTTAAATGCACTGGTGTTTTTGTATATTCACTTTTCGTCTTCGTCTGTGATAGTTGAAACGGCAGCAGAGCATAAAACGCAGGCGCTAAATCAAACTCCAGTTGTGCCAAAAGCTAAAAAAATAGGGGCGATTGATCAAAAGTCTATTGAGCAGAATCCCCATACTTTGGTTGACGATAAATCGGTAAATCGACAGAAGTCTGAAGACGTAATCGTTTCGGTAGTAACAAAAGCCCAAGTGTCCGATCAAAATTCAGTGGAAG
>NZ_LWFI01001643.1:0-17964 GCF_001635735.1 Oleiphilus sp. HI0067 | reverse complement strand
TTGCTGTACTTTCGCTGGCGGTCATCGCGACTTGCTCGGGTTCAGGGCCTTTTGTCGCGGCCACAACATGGGAAAGTCTCATTCAATTGCAGAGCTTTACTGCTGCCATTTCGATCATCTTGTTTCTAGTCGCCATTTTAAATTTAGAAAAAAGTTCAAACGAAGCCTATCTAGAGAAACGTACTAAAGAGCTTGAAGAGTTATACAGAAAAGATGCCCTAACCGGTCTTTGGAATCGCTATCGTATTGAAGAGTTTCTTCACCTTGAACTTGAGCGACTCAAACGCGATCACATGCCATTCGGGGTGCTTTTTATTGATATCGATGATTTTAAAATCATCAATGATACGCATGGTCATCTAGAAGGTGATCGTATTCTCTGCGAGTTATCAGAGCTGATATTGCACAACGTCAGAGAGATTGATGTTGCTGGTCGACGGGGTGGTGAAGAATTTATCATCATTTCAAGCAACACCAATCAAGACAATATCCGGGTTATTGCAAACAAACTCTTATCCGAGGTAAGAAAAAATGATTTCGGTTTACCCGAAAAAGTGACTATAAGTATTGGAGGAACGATTGGTCAGCATGATGACACTGAGTTGAGCATCATCAATAAGGCTGACCAAGCTTTGTATGAGTCAAAATACTGCGGAAAAAATACTGCGTCGTTTGAATTTACTAAGCCGCGCTAGCGATGCGAAGTATCTCTCGATACCCTCCCGTATCAACACAGGATTCTGGTTTGTCTTGATAAAAGCCACGCTCTTTCAAAACATGATGCAAGCGAGGTAAGTTGTAACTCGGCACGCTCGGCAAGAAATGATGCTCACAGTGGAAGTTCACAAAGTTAGGTGCAAAGAAAGCACGTTCCCACAAAGAAACAATTGTTGTACGCGTCGTATCACGAACATCGTCAGAGGCCAGTGCAGGCATGGCACCATGTTCTGCGATCTGACGGACACGAATAACAAACGGATAAAAGAAGATATAACCAACCCACCACATAAGATACAAAGCTGGATGGCCTAAAGCCGTAAACACAGCAATCCAGGAACCATGCAGCACAATTGCGTCGCGAAAATTGCGCAAAGCAACACCATCGCCTTTTTGAACGCTATCTTGATTGACCCCTAATGAAACGGCATTACCAGCACGATTAGGCATGACATAAAACAACACACCATAGAGCATTTTTAGTCCAGAAAAACCCGTAAAATCGCGCAATATTTTGCGACGTAAGCTACTCCCAGTTACTGGGTATTGTTTGATATTACCGACGTCTGGGTCGTCATCCGTACCCGTTTTGGAGTGGTGAATAAGATGGTAAGTGCGGTAAAACTCTAGGGGTACCAGCATGGTCATCCCCGCAAACCAATGCCCAAAGAAACGATTCATCCAAAGCTTGCTAAAGAAACCTTGGTGACCACACTCATGCATCAAGATGCCTAGGCCTAACTGGCGGCCGCCTAAAACAAATAAGGCAGCAAGTTTAAATAACCAATGAACCTCTGCTGCAAAGACTACAAAACAGGCAGCAATAACGGCCCAATTGACTGCAAACATCCAAAGCGCATGCAAGTCGTTCGCCTTGCGGAACTCTTTGAGTTCTTCGGAATTTAAAAACTGTTTGTAACTAAGCTTCGACATCTAAACACCCAATTCTTTTTGTTCTAGGTAAAGATGGCCCGCAGGGGCGCTTACTCTACGCTAGTAATCTGATTATCGTCATCAACAAATACAGCTTTTGGCTGATGCGCTGCACTCTCAGATGCATCGAGATAACAATAAGCGATGATGATAATCTTATCGTCAACTTGAGCAAGGCGTGCACATGCGCCATTCAAACAAATCTGGCCAGAACCTTCTTCGCCAAGGATCACATAGGTTTCAAAACGTGCGCCATTGTTAATGTTCACAACTTGCACTTTCTCATGCTCTTCAATGCCACTCGCTGCGAGCAATAAAGGGTCAATAGTGATACTACCAACATAATTTAAGTTGGCGTCGTTTACCGTGGCACGGTGAATTTTCGCTTTGAGTTTTTCAATCCACATTCTTCAATACTCCTTGGAAGACATTCTCGCTAGATAGTTATCTTTCTCTCGATATCTGATGTTATTAGAGGGGTTTAATTAGATTTTTTGACAAACTTCGACTTAAGCATCATCGGGCCTGCGCCCTCCACTTTGCAGTCAATATCATGGTCACCATCAACAAAACGCTTGATCGTGGCTTTGGTGCCCACCTTCAAGGTTGTTGAAGTACCTTTTACTTTGAGGTCTTTCACGAGCGTCACTTTATCGCCTTCAACGAGGTCATTACCGACGGCATCTTTCAGAACAGGAACATCGTCCACTTGATTGGGGTCCCACTCAAAACCGCATTCAGGACAAATCAGTAAAGATCGATCCTGATATACGTATTCAGACTGGCAACTCGGACAGTTAGGTAGTGTCTCTGACATCGTTTTGCGCCTTAGCGAGTTCGTTACGGCGCGCATAATGCCATGATTCTTTTGAATTGTGTATCCGTTCTCAACTAGCCATATCGGCTGTTCTGTTGGGTGAACAGCACAGCTCTACTGCAAATGTCAGAAAGCTAAGAAATTAAGCCAGCTTCAAGCAATTCATGAATAAGCAGTTTCTTTTCTACTTCTTCTTTCTTGCTACTAGTTTCTACTAAGGCCATACGTTCCAAGAAAGGCTTTGCTTGTTCTGAGTGATCGCCATCAGTAAAGGCTTTGAAGAGTGTTTTAAACATTTTCATTTTGTCGCTCTGAAGCGCTTTTAGCTGCTTCAAACAGGCGCCAATTTGAAGTTCTTGCTCCGTAAAATCAGTCCCCAGTGGAAATGCTGGGAACAAGCCGTTCAGACGATAATTCTCGATCACCTGATTGATTGACTCTGGTGTATTCGCCTGAAATTCTGCTGGTATCTGATAACTGGATTCGATCTTACCCGCTGCCTTTGCTTGTTCTAATAGACTTTCTTGAAAGCGTGAATCAGTAATATTCAGCATTGCCTTCATCACTTGAGCATCCGTTTTACCACGCAGATCTGCAACGCCATATTCGGTAATTACGATATCTCTCAAATGACGAGGAATTGTCGTGTGCCCATAATTGAAGACAATATTAGAACTCACTTCCCCTTTGCTCATTCGCGTTGCACGAATCAGCAATATCGAGCGTGCATCAGGCAAGGCGTGCGCCATTGAAACAAAGTTATATTGGCCGCCCACCCCAGAAACAATTTTGCCGTTATCTAATCCATCAGAAACGACCGCGCCATTAAGCGTGGCCATCAATCCCGTGTTGATGAAGCGCGCATGTTTGCGTTGTTCAACAACTAACTCTTCATTCACCATGAGCTGATTCACATGACCAACACCTGTCATGCAGATACTTAACAACTCATCTTGACTCATTTGATGCAGTGCTTCGTAAAAATCTTTCGGCCCAAGGAAGAAGCCGCCATGCATCACGATGCCTTGTTTTAATTGTCTACCTAAGCCTTCCGCTTTTAGCTGTGCAACCAATTCGGTGTCACGGACGCGCTCACCAATTGGCCTATCGTCTAGCGTGACTTGTCCATCACTCCAGTCGACACGCTCATTGAAAATACCAAACCTCTTGGCGCGGGAAACATCGCCCGCATGAATGATGTCGCCAAGGAATCCTACCTCAACCAAGGCATCGAGATGATCAGGTTTTAGATCTTCGGTCAAACGCCCTTCGTTAATAAGTTTTTGAATGTGAACGTCTTCGTATACTTTTCGCTTCAGAATGCCTTGCTGAATCAAATGCAAAAAGCCATTCACAAACATTTCACTCGAACCGTATAAGCCGGTTTTAAAGGGCGTCAGGTCACCAATTTTTTCAACAAGTTGGGCATAACCTGCAATACCTAACTCTGACAATACTTGCTGATATTTTTCAGTGTCGGTGTTACGCAACATACAAGCGTAAACAATCGCGTCACCTAACGAACCAATACCAATTTGCAACGTACCTCCATCTTTAATCAAGGTGCTCGCATGCATACCAACCGCGAAATCAACGGGCGTGACAGGCATATTCGGCGGCGAAAACAAAGGCGTGTAATAAGCTTCGTTATCGACGATAAAATCGAAATTCTGAGGCGCAATCAGCGCATCATTCAGCATGAAGGGAAGTTTCTGATTTATTTGCGCGACCAGCTTAATGTTGCGTCCTTTCGCTTTCTCTTGTTCGATAAGAGGTAGCAGGTCAACCGTCACATCGGTGTTGCTGCTTAGCGACAAATAAGGTTTGTCTTGATAAACGCCTTGCGATACCTGTTGCGCTAGTAAGTTCGCCCCCATATCAATCATATCGCGCGCAACGTGCGTGTAATTACTCGAAATATAATGCTGCTGCGCATAGTTATTCGCGAGCATGCTTCCGGACTTAAGAAAGAACTCGCAAATTTCGATATTGTCTGGAATCTTCTGGCGCTTCAGATCCTGCACGTAATCAAGCTCTACATACCCCCCAAACAAGCGCTCAAATACGGGTTCTAAGAACCGAGATTCTAAGCCAGCAGAAGGCTTAGGTCGCTCTAACGATAAAGCAGTAATAATACGAAGATTAATAGAGGAATCAGCTTTCGCTCTCGCATACAGCGCATTCACAAACTGCACAGGCTTTCCAATACCTAAGGGTATGCCCATCACGATATTGCTGTTTAATGAAGAAATCACATCGTCGACGCAGGCTTCGACCTGGTTATGATGTATTGGCATGGCTCGCTCCTCGATTTATTTTTCTTCGTCGTCATGACTCAAGTCATAGTACTGTATGCGAGGAGCATTTTTATAGTGTTGATACGTATCAAGCGACCCGAGAATTTACACACTCAGGGATGAGCAACTTTGCATTAGGCACTGTTTATCAGGTATTGCTTTAAGATATTAGCTATCAGGTCTTAAGTATTGGCTATTAGGCTTCATCGGTGAGTGAGTGCAACACAAGCATGGCGTCGATCGCGCGCGGAAATCCAATATAAATACTCGAGAGCATAATCACTTCGGTTAATTGTTCTTTACTAAAACCTTTGGCCAATGCCGACTCCAAATGACCTTGCAAACGCTCTGATCCCAAACTAATTAAAGCTGTAATCGCAACAACCTCTTTCAGCTGATCATCCAATACAGGGCGGTCATAGACTTTGCCCAAAGCAAAGTCGGAAATCATACCCACAAAGTCTGGCGCAAGTTCTTCAAGTTTTGCGATCACATCGCGACGATCTTCAGTTGAATGAAGGTTCTGATTTTGAGCTGTCATAATTCACTTCTTCTAATAGTTTTTGCGTGCGGCTATCTCGACCGATATAACGATTAAATTCTTCCATAAACGTTTCATCAAATACCTTCGTCGGTGTTGGATACAATCCGCATTTCACGTCAATCAGCACAGGCCCCGCTGCCTGCATAGCTTCGTCATACACAGCAGATAATTGATGCGGATCTGAGACAGATATGCCTTTTACGCCCAAAGATTGCGCAAACCCTGCCCAATCATGATCAACGATATCGGTTAAAGCGCCCGCCTCTTCCGTAAACCCTTCTGTCCGTAGTTTAGGGTTGCCATGCGCCTTATTGTTGAGCACCACAAATATCATACCGCGTAAGTTGTATCGCGCCGCTGTTTGAATTTCCATGCCTTGCATGAGCATACAACCATCTCCAACGACAGCAATGCATGGTTGATCTGGTCGAGCTATTTTCGCTCCGATACTTGCTGCAATTGCCCACCCCATCGCGCCTGAATATTTAATGATATTGAAGTACTGATGTGGGCGGATTATCTGCCAATGATGTGTCGCAAAAAAAGTATGCGCGCCATTATCAACAAATAACTGAGTGTTCTCAGGTGCGATCTTCGATAACTCCGCAATCGCACGCGCAGGATGCAAAGGAATAGCATTCGATGAGCGCGTCGCTTTGTCGTAGTAAGAAGGTAAAAGCTGCTTCTTCGCCTCTAGCCATGCTTCACGAGCATGCTTGTTGGCATCCAGTCGTTGAACAATCTGGGCAGAGCAATCACCACTGGCCATATAACGTAATGCCTGACATGCATCGGACACAATCGCATGATCAGCACGATAGGTTTTATTAAGGTGCCTAGCGTCAAGATCTATCTGAATCAAAGCGCGCTTTTCAGCTAAAGCTGAGGACCAATTCATGGTATTGATTTGTCCCAAGCGAGAACCGATCACGATCAAGCAATCAATCTCTTTGCTCAGTAAGGTTTCATTAGCAAGTGCCGAACCTGCCCAGCCAAAAACACCCATAGAAAGCGGATGATCTTCAGGGAAGTCGCCTTTCGCACTCATCGTCGTAGCGACGGGAATTGAATAATTTTCTGCAAAAGCTTGGAGCTGACTAAATGCGCCTGATTTGCGAACACCAGAACCTGCCAGAATCACAACATTTTTGCATCGCGAGATACAATGCATTGCCTGTGTTAATCCTGCTGTATCGCAGTCTGTTCCATCAGTGCTTTCAACACTCGATGCATTATAAGTGAAGGGCTTTTCTTCTAACTGAATATCAAGAGGTAAGGACAAATGCCCAACACCTTGTTTCTGCCCTTTTAGTACGGGCATCAAATTTCTAATATGACTATCGAGCGCATACACATCGACCACTTCTTCTTGAACATCACTCACGAGAGATAACAGCTGAGTGGTTTTTAAACCCATCGCGCCAGGGTCTTGAATCGATTGACGATTGCGCCAAACTAGGGGGGAGTCGCCCGTAATAGCAAGTACGGGTACTTGATCTGCTTGGCTAGCACTCAGCCCCGTGATCATGTTGCTCGCACCAGGACCCGAGATTCCCATACATATTGAAAAGCGTCCGGCTGACCGCGCGAACCCGTCTGCCATATAGGCAGCACCAGCCTCACTTGCACACACAACCGCTTCAATACCTTCTACATCCACAAGAGCTTCAGAGAAATTATCGACATATCCACCTGGAATCATGAACACATGCGAAGCACCTTCGTCGCGAAGTGCTTGAATGGTGTAATGGCTGAGCGTCACTTTTTTCATTTGTGTTTATTCTCGTGTTACGCGCTGAATGTTCGAAGCAGCACGAAAGCTTGTCGAACGAAACACGACGCTATCCGTTGCGACAATCGTTCTGCACTGCAAACATTTAACTCTGTATACGAACCTGATATGTTTGCGGCTCATTTTATTTTTTCAGTTCACAACGAATCATAAAGACAGCACGTGAGTAACGAAGTTCCACATAGCAACTCAAGCAATCCCAAAGCCAGCGAGAAAAATTATCATCATGGCGACCTTAAAACTGCGCTCGTCAACGCCGCTTTAGATCTGCTGACGACGCGAGGGGCAGAAGCACTGTCTTTGCGATCCTTAGCCAGCGAAGTGGGTGTCAGCCATATGGCCCCTTACGCACACTTCAAAAACAAGACTGAGTTATTTCAAGCGATCGCAGCATCAGGCTTTGAACAACTCCATGCGCGCATGGAGCAAGCCAATGTTGGCCAAGCTCCGTTAACGCTGATTCTCGATTACGGTACGCAATACATTGAGTACGCAATCAACAACCCTGCTCTTTACAAGTTAATGCTTAGCCAAACGCAAATCGCACCAGAAATGTCAGAAGATCTATCCAAGAGCAGCAAACGCCCTCATGCTCTGTTAGTCGATGCATTTTCAAAAGCACCTCAAACCAAAGTCAGCAACAGTGTCCGCGCCCAAGGCGCATGGGCTATGGTGCACGGACTGGCCACCCTATTAATCGATGGCCATTTGAGTATTCCTGACAAGATGAGCATTCGCGATTATCTCGCTGCTACATCGACACAAGTCCAGATCAAATCCCCGCTCTAAACCGTTCGCTATAAAACTAATACAAGATTTCAATATCTGAGGTTGGGAACGCTACGCACGAGTGCACCCAACCAAACGTTTCATCCGATTTTCTGAGCTTCGCTTCAGGCGGGTTAAATACTTCGCCTTCCACCAATTTCACACGGCATAAACTGCATTCACCTGAGCGACAAGCGTTCTCAACGAAATAACCGCTACGCTCAAGGCTATTTAATAAAGGTTCGCCAACTTGTGCTTTGAACTCACCTTTGCCTCGCACCTTCACGGTCACCATCTCTTCTTCACTCACCTCGGTTGGCCAGTTTTGAATCGAACTTGGGTTCTTTGGCGGGCCATTGCATTCAATTCGAATACGCTTATCAGCAACACCCAAAGCTTTAAGCTCCGATTTACAAAAATCATTAAACGGGGTTGGGCCACAGACATAAAACATGACCTCATCAACTCCGCTTACCACTTCATTGATAAGCTCGCCAGTTAGATATCCCGTTAACCCTTCATACCCTTCTTCTGGGCGTGAAATCACTTCCGTCACATGGAAATTTTCGTGCTTTTGAGCCAGCGCGCGAAAGGTATCCTGGAATATTACGTCCTCTGCAAAGCTATTGCCGTAAACCAAATAAAAATCAGCATCTACTCCACGGCTTAAGATGCTTTCGATCATTGCTCGCGCTGGCGCACCGCCCGAACCACCCGCTAAGAAAACAAGCTTTTTGCCATGTATAATTGGGTTGTAATAGAACGTTCCCATAGGGCTCGTCGCTGAAAATGTCTGACCCACTTCAACGTCATTGAGTAAGTAGTTAGTAACAAAACCACCTTTAACAATTTTTACGGTGAGGTCGTAGTAATCACGATGTGTCGGACAAGAAGAAATGGCATACGGGCGCGCAGTTTCGACACCATCGATGTTCACGAACAAATTAATATATTGCCCGGCCTGAAATGGAGGCAATGCCCCCCTAGCGCTGCGAACACGAAACGTTTTCGTCGATGGCGTTTCTTGAAAGATCTCGGTGACTTCTAGGTTCAAACGCCTTGGATGAAGCTTTGCAATCTCAGCAGTGTTTTTACCTTTATCTTCACTAAAATCTGAGCCTGTTTTCTCTCGCTGTGCGATTAACTCTCGACTCTCGACATAACCAACCAAGTTACTCAGTAATTGTTCTTTGTTATTAATATATTGGTTAGACATTTGCAGGCTCCTTCACATCTTGAGTCTGGGTTTGATCTTGCTCAGCTAAACGCTGTGCTTTTAGCTTTTTCAACACTGCTTTTGCAGTGGATTGGCCGACCATATACGTAGGTTGGAATCCACCCATGCCCTGCCAGCAGCCTGCCATGTGTAAACCTTCTACTTGATCATACCGAGGACGATGAATCTCGCCGTCTTCTGGGTTTTGAATGAAACCGTAAATAGAGCCGCCCGGAGTGTTCAAGTAACGCTGCATTGTCAGTGGCGTAGCGACTTCAATTTCTTCTATGTGAGAGCGAAAGCCCGGGAAGAATTCTTCTGCTTGCCCGATAAGGTGTTCCGCAAAGGCATACTTCGTATCGGCATAGTCGTCGACCGGAACGTCATCCCACACTTTCCCATACTGCAAACACAGCAAAGACACTTGGCTCTTACCCGGAGGAGCAAAGCTTGGGTCATCAACGTTATAACAGGTGAGCATAGTCGCCACAGGAGGCTTCGATGTCGCCATCGTTTCAACCATTAAATCCTCGTCCATGGTCGTCCCCATAAACGTCGAGGCGTTCTCGATGCCTAAGGTTTCTGGCGGGCAATCTAAGCCAATGTATAAGCAGAATGCTGAGGTACCGATTTCACGGGACTTGAAGTCTTGAGAGATACCTTCTGGTAACTCATCTGTATCCAGCAAATCGACAAAAGTTACGACCGAACTTGCGTTTGAAATCACTTGTTCGGTTTCGTATACGTCACCATGTTCAGTGTGAATAGCAATGACTTTGGGCTTGTCGCCCGATTTATCGGTAATAATTTGATCAACAGCCGCATTGAACTGAACTTCGCCGCCAGCTTCCAAGAACGATTCAAGCAAGGCATTTGAAAGCGCTTGTGAGCCACCTTTAATGTGCCATGGTTTAAATACGCCATAGGCATAAAGCATCATGGCGAGGTCAACAAAGTTAATGTTTCTTGGCGCTTGACCCAAATAACACCAGTAAGCAGCCAACAGAGTTTTTAATTGCTCGTCAGAAAAATGCTCATCCAAAACAGATTTAGCAGAACGCAAACCATGCTCCGCATAATGCTTACTGTTTTTCATAAGCATGTCTGCGCTATTCATCTTGAGCGCAGCTTTAAAACCCATAAAGCTCTCAAGAACAACACGCTCACAGAGCAACATGAAATCTTTGATACCTTGTTCTTCATTGGGGAAATTTTCGATGAGAACTTCTCGAATGCCTTTCCAACTAGCAGGCAAGGTAATATCGAACTCATCTTTAATCGTCATACGATAGAGGTGGTGCTCTTCAACAAACTCCACTTTGTCCATCACACCTAATTCGTTAAAAATCTTGCGCATGATGAAAGGATTTTTTTCTGTCCCTAAGCCGCTCAATTGATGCAAGGCAACTTCGAATTCAAAATCGCCTCGAACAAAAGAGGTCGCGCAACCGCCAGGAATATTGTGCCGTTCAAGCAGCAAAGTTTTCGCGCCACCTCGCGCCAGAGTTGCCGCAGCTGTCAGCCCGCCGTTCCCTGCTCCAATTACAACCGCATCATATTTTTCTAGGTTCGACATACGTATAGCCCATAATTAACACCTTATAATGCCGATAACTATACAACGTAAAGTTATACTATGTATACAACGTAAAGTTTTTTTTACTGATCAATTCACAAACTAGATCAATCCATTCTGATGTTTATCAGGTAAATCTTTGCATCATCCGCTTTAACACATCGGTTTATGCTTCAAGTTGTTTGGTTGAAACGCGATCTTCGTCTGCAAGATCACTTGCCTTTGGCTCGCGCAGCCGAACAAGGACCTGTTTTACTTTTGTATGTAATAGAGCCGCAACTTGTTGAGGACCCTCACTATTCAGAACGTCACTGGCGCTTTGTCAGCGACAGCATCAATGACATCAATAAATCACTACGAGGATTTGGCGCAAGAGTGTTGTGTTTGCAACGCGAAGTCATTCCGGCGCTGCAAGCTATCCATGAGTCCTTCGGTTCGTTTCAGTTGTGGAGTCATCTAGAGGTTGGTTTAAAAAACACCTATGACAGAGATCTGGCCGTAAACGATTGGTGCATGGCACATAACGTGATTTGGTCTGAGGTCCCGTTATTAGGTATTCAGCGAGGACTTACACATCGACAACATTGGTATGAATCATGGCATGAACAAATCAATCAAGCGCCTGTATGCCTATCACTCTCAAATGTTCATTGGTATGCGTTCTCTGATTTGGACGAATCACTGAAAGTTGATGAGAGAAGCGATAAATGGAACTCACTGCATATCAATTTCCAACATGGTGGAGAATCAAACGCGTGGCATACTTTAAAATCGTTTCTATCTGGACGGGGACAAAACTACGCGTTCAACCTTTCTAGCCCCTTTGAGAGCATGCAGTCTTGTAGTCGGCTTTCGCCTTTTTTAGCGTGGGGCAACATTAGCTCAAAACAGGTATTTCAATACTTAGAGCAGCATAGATCACAGCGGGCATGGGGACGCACTATTAGCGGTGTGCAATCACGTCTGCAATGGCGTGATCATTTCATCCAAAAATTTGAAAGTGAGCACGACATGCAATTTCGCCCCGTCAATAAAGGGTATGAACACTATCCCTACGAGCACGATGCGCATGAAATAAATCGACGGCTCGAAGCATGGAAAACTGGCAATACGGGCTTCCCGATAGTTGACGCGAGTATGCGCGCCTTGATCAACACTGGGTATTTGAATTTTCGCATGCGCGCAATGTTGATTAGCTTTCTATCACATCAACTCAATCTAGATTGGCGTTTAGGCGCTGCCCACCTTGCAAGCGTCTTTCTTGATTTCGAACCCGGCATTCATTACCCCCAAATTCAAATGCAAGCTGGAGTAACGGGGATAAACGCTATTCGCTTATACAACCCTGTCAAACAAGCCATGGAACGAGATCCTGAGGCTCGATTTATCCAAAAGTGGATTCCAGAACTAAAAGGACTTCCAACCATTCTTCAGCAAGATCCAAGTTTAATCACTGACATGGAAGCTTTGATGTACAACTTCTCACTCAGCGCAGACTACGTTGAACCGGTTATCGATCTTGATCAGAGTATGAAAGCCGCTAGGGAAATCTTATGGGCATATCAGAAAACACCTAAAGTGCAAAACGAAGCCGCTCGTATTCTCTCGCGCCATACCATTCCTGATCGAGCACGCATGATTTCAGGCTAAGAATCTAAGTTTTACATACCTTCTCTCGTTTCGCCTCGCTTGAGCAGCGTTTCGAACAGTACTTAACCTGCTCCCAATCACGCTCCCACTTTTTACGCCAAGTGAAAGGCCTTTGACACACAACACAAAGCTTTGAAGGCAACTCAGACTTTTTCATTACGCTCTAACTTATGAAAGAAGCTCTCGGCATCGCTTGCGATTAAATGTCGTTTCGCATCATCCATTTTCTCTAAGGTTCGATACGGCATAGATAAGCGCTGATTACCGCGAAGTTTGTCTTGATTGCGCGCCAAGAAATCCCAGTAGAGATAGTTAAACGGACAGGCGGATTCGCCGTTCTTATCTTTCACTTTATACGCGCATGACTGGCAATAATTAGACATCTTATTGATATAAGCACCGCTCGCCGCATAAGGCTTACTTGCCATAACACCACCGTCAGCAAACAGTATCATGCCATTTACATTAGGCAGCTCTACCCATTCGTATGCATCACCATAAACTAGTAAAAACCATTCCTGCACTTGCTTCGGTTCTATCCCAGTCAGTAATAGAAAATTACCAATCACCATTAAGCGCTGAATATGGTGCGCATAGGCATTCTGTTTGGTCTCATTAATACATTGTGCGAGACAGTTCATCTGCGTGTCGCCAGTCCAAAAGAAGCCCGGCAAATGTCGTTGAGCGTTTAGAAAATTCTGATCAACATACTTGGGCATTTCGTGCCAATACAAACCTCGCACGTATTCACGCCAGCCAAGCACCTGACGAATAAAGCCTTCTACCGCATTTAGAGGAAAATTATATTCGCGATAGGCATGTTCGACTTGAGTAATCACCTCATGGGCGGTCAGCAAACCTGCATTAAGATAAAAGCTGATATGACTATGGAACATCCAAGGCTCGTCTTGTTGCATGGCGTCCTGATAATCACCAAACAAAACTAAACGTTCTTGAATGAAGCCCTTTAAAACTTGAAGCGCTTGCTCACGTGTAACCGCATAATGGAAGTTACTAAGCTCACCAAAATGATCCTCGAACTCCGTACCAACAAGTTCTAACACTTGAGTAGTTATGTCATCTGGTTCAAACATGGTTGGGTTTGGAACCTTCGTTCCTTTAGGAAGCGATTTACGATTTTGTGCATCGTAATTCCATCTCCCTCCTTCCGGTTCACCATCTTGCAAAAGCACAGAAGTTTTCTTACGCAGCTCACGATAGAAATACTCCATCCTGAGCTGTTTTTTCCCATCAGCCCAATGCCTAAATTCATCAAGACTCGCAATAAATCGGTCGTCTTCACGAATCTCAACAGTCGCGTTATAAACGTCAAACGCCGCCTGCCAGCTCTGCATATCCTCGAGCACACGCCATTCACCTGGAAATGTCACAACGACATGCGAAAAGCTTAGCTCTGACATCGCTCGCTCGACTTCCGCTTTAAGGCTACCAGCATTGTCAGGGTCGTCGTAAGACACATAGCGCACGCGATAGCCGTCGTTCTGAAGCTCCTTAGCAAAGTGACGCATGGCAGAGAAAAGGAAGGCAATTTTCTTCTTATGATGTTTCACATAAGACGCCTCTGTACGCACCTCTGCCATCAATATCAGATCATTTTGCTTGTCTATATCGCTCAAACTAGCAAGCGAGCGTGACAGTTGGTCTGCGAGGACTAAACAAAGCTTTCCTGTCTGCGTCGAAAACTCAGGCATTTGATGCGGCCTTTACGACTTCGTATGCATCAAGTGCCGCTTCACGAGACTCTTTAAGATCCACAATTGGATGCGGATAATCAGTACCTAGCCACACGCCTGCCGATTTGAGAATGTCGGTCGGTGCTTCCCACGGTTTATGGATAAACTTCTTCGGCACCTCTGCAAGTTCAGGGCAAAATTTCTTGACGTATTCGCCATCACTATCAAATTTTTCGCCCTGTAATACGGGATTGAAAATTCGAAAGTAAGGTGCTGCGTCGGCGCCTGAACCAGCCACCCACTGCCAACTGGCAACATTGGCTGCAAGATCAGCATCGAGTAAACAGTCTCTAAACCATGCTTCTCCTAAGCGCCAATCACAGCGTAGGTTTTTCACCAAGAATGAGCCAACAACCATGCGAATGCGATTATGCATATAGCCCGTTTGCCATAACTCACGCATACCCGCATCGATAATCGGGATACCCGTGTTACCTGTCTGCCAAGCACGCAATTTTTCAGGAGCGTTTTCCCACGTGAACACATCAAATTTGGCGTTGAAACTATCGCTCGGAATATGCGGAAAGTGATACAAGAGGTAGTAGCTAAACTCACGCCAACCAAGCTCACTTAAATAGGTATCGAGATGTTTATCATCCTCTCGACCTTCGAATGCATGTTTAACGGCATACCAAACCTGATTCGGAGACAGCTCACCGTAGTGCAAAGAAGGGCTAAGCCGCGAGGTCCCAACGACAGACGGAATATTCCTTTGATCGCGATAGGCAAATGCTGCGCTTTCTATGTATTGCGTCAATCGATCTGACGCCCCCTGCTCGCCAGGCTGCCATTCATTTTGCATCTGTTCATACCAAGGAATGCTTGGCAATAAACCCAGCTCATCAATTGTATTTTGTTGAAGTCCCTCGGGAAGAGCGCAATCTGAGAGATCAGGGGCTGCCTTGGGTAAGCGAGGTTGCTTTGATAACAAGCAACCTTTTCGATAATAGGGCGTAAACACCTTGTACGCAGATCCTTGCTTATTTTTAATATCCCATGGCTCCCACAACAGGCTCGCTTGAAAACTTTGAACGTCTATACCAGAGGACTTAAAGTGTGTTTTAAGCTCGGTATCTCTGGCAATCTGCCAAGGCTCATAACAGCGATTCCAAAAGATTGCTCTAACATCAAGTTCCTCGGTGAGCGCACTCAAAGCTTGCTTCGCAGCGCCAGACCTCAACAATAATTGGCCATTAAGATTATCGCGCAAGCTTACTAGAGAATGATGCAGCCACCAGCGGCTCGCGCCGCCTGTTGCAAAATCGCCAGCGTCATCATCATCAAGAATAAAAAGAGGAATAACGCGTAAATTTTCTGCGCTTGCAAGTGCGCAAGCTCGCGTCAGAGCGGGATTATCACGCAAGCGTAGATCACGCCGAAACCAACATAAAACAGCACCCTTTGATGACATGGCTTCCTACTTAGTGGATATCAAATTTAAATATGCATAGAAGTACATTGAGGGTAGTCGTTTAGATCAATTTCAGAGGCAAAGTTTTCAAACAGTTCTATTTATTTCAGGCATAAAAAAACCACAACCGAAGTTGTGGTTTTTTTAATTTAGAACGCGATCGAAGAAAGACTTATGCCTTACGACGTGCAAATCCTAACGCAGCCAAACCTAAACCGAACAATGCAAGCGTTGCTGGCTCAGATACAGACACTGAAACATTTCCGTATGAATGGTTGTCAGACTCAAACGCATAACCATTACTAGTTAGTACATAACGGTCGAACACATCACCATCAGTAAAGAAGAAGTTTACAAAGCGGTTAGAAGTCCAGCTAACTTGGTTTCCGTCTGCAAGTAGATCATCAATCTGATCACCAGAGATCGACGCTACGATATTGTTATCGTCGCTCACATCACCGTTGTAGAACGTAATGCTGTTGTAGTCATCAACCGATCCCCAAAACAAACCGAAAAAGTTGTAAGTTTCGTCAAGCAAAATAGTTGCTGAACCATTTTGGTTAGGGTTTGGAACACTCAAATATTCACTGGTAATGCCAAAAGGAGGCGCACTTTGATTTGTACCACTTGGCGTTGAGTAGACTGTGTAGTCTCCAGAGATATTACCTACATTGCCTTCGTCAAAATCAATGATATCTAGGCTATCAGATACTGTACTTACAAATTGATTTTCGGCTTCAACAGTTGTTATCAAACCTGCTTGTGCAGATACACTCGCTGCCAATAAAGCGCTCGCTAATACTACTTTTTTCATTTTTAGCTCCGAACTATCGTCCATGAAACATTATGTTAGTTACATATGGTTACATAATACCTATTCAGAGAAACATTACTAGTTCGAAAGATATAAACGTAGCGAAACTGAGCACTATTTCACCAAGTTAATAGGCTTCTTAGCGTTTGGAGATCAAATATTAGGGGCAAAGTACTTTTACTCTGCCCCCAAACTTAAGGCTCAACTTAGATTGGCAAATGACCTGTTTTGACATAAATGGTGCAACCATCTTCTTTTGTGAAGGGGTGATGCTGGCTCATATGTGGTGAACGAATCCATGTTCCTTTCGGGTATTCACCATGCTCATCATAGAAAGTACCTTCGAGAACAAAGATTTCCTCCCCGCCCCAATGTCTATGTGGATTAAAAATAGTATTGGGAGCCCAGCGCACTAGTGCGACATGTTCCCCTTCAAACTCATGCAGGGGCATGACAGAGAGACCTTCAACTAAGCCGGGTAACCAAGCAGTTGACGTTGTATCGATACTAAATTGCCACGTATCTCGCTGATCAAACTGCTGAAGCTTTACAAAGATCGTCGCACCTTGATCGCCAATTTTGGGTTGATGCGCCGTACCAATTGGATTGCGGACATAGGTACCTGCTGGGTACTGACCATGTTCGTCTTCAAACACACCGTCTAATACAAAAAACTCTTCGCCACCCGTATGGGTATGCGGGGAGAATTCACTATTTGCTTCGTATCGCACAATCGATGTTGCTCGCGCGACTTCATCACCAATACGGTCCAGCATCATGCGCTCGACACCGGGCATAGGTGAATCAACCCAATGATAATCTTGTGGCGCGACAACAAAACGGTCTGAAAAATCTGAGCGGAGTTCCATAGTTATTTCTTTCTATTTCTACACATATAAAAAAGGGTCAGAGTAAAATTACTCTGACCCGCAGATTGTCCTCTTATTTAAGGTCAGGATTCCTTACGCAGCTTGCGCTTGGTCAGACTTCTGCGCTTCGTAAAGTTCCTCAAGTCTCTGAGAGTTTGCAAGCAAGTATTCAAATGCACTCAATGATGCCTTCGAGCCCTCGCCCATCGCGATCACAATCTGCTTGTAAGGAACCGTACTCACATCGCCCGCTGCATAAATGCCTTTGCTTGATGTGTGGCACTTTTCGTCAATAACGATCTCACCATATTGGCTTGTTTCGATCACATCTTTGATAAATGCGCTGTTAGGCACCAAACCAATCTGTACAAACACTCCATCGACTGCAACATCTTTCACTTCGTTGGTGTCACGATCAAGATATTTCATACCGTTGACCTTACCATTCGCCGCAGTGACTTCTTGCGTTGCAGCACTCTTGATAATCGTAATGTTGTCACGCGCTTGCGCTTGATCTACCAGTACTTGGTCCGCTCGCAAGGTATCTGCAAATTCAAGCACCGTCACACTCTTCACGATACCAGCCAAATCGAGTGCCGCTTCGATTCCAGAATTACCACCACCAACAACAGCAACATCTTTCCCTTTGAAGAATGGGCCATCACAATGTGGACAGTACGCCACGCCATTACCGATATTTTCTTTCTCACCAGGAACGTTTAGCTCTCTCCACTTCGCCCCTGTTGCGACAATCAAGGTCTTGGTATCGATACGCTCACCTGATGACAAGACCACGGTTTTGATCT
>NZ_LWFI01001642.1:0-22705 GCF_001635735.1 Oleiphilus sp. HI0067 | reverse complement strand
GGATCTATGTCTGCAATGGCGACACCGCCAGTCAAGTGTTTGGCAAACTGGTGGTCGTCCTGATTTTCCATGAATGCTCGAACCTCTTTGGCCATGGTCGGTCCGAAACGTAGTTCAGAGCATTGTTGATCGAGAATCCATGCTTTGGCTTGCGCATCAGCAATGGTTTCTTGAAGTAAATCATTCAGTAAGAATGTTTCTACGTCATGTTGTTCGAGCGTTTTTCTGAAGGTGTCGTGTTCTTCTCCGGCTTTGCCTAGGCGAAGAACATCATCAAAAAGTAGCTCATCGCAGTTGCTTGGTGTTAAACGCGATAAACTAAGCTGTGGTCGGTGAAGAATGACGCGACGAAGCCTTCCAATCTCTGAACCAACGTGTAATCTGCTCATAGCTTTCCTCCAACTTAGCGTAATAAATGGTTACGCAATTGATAAACAAAACTGTTTTCAACGAATCGCTACTAGCACACTTTATAAGTTGTTTTAATATCTAATTTCTTGCCCAATTGTTGAGTGAATGACTGCTATTTAAATAGGTCATTGCTTAGTAAATTTTTAGCAAGCGTCATTTGATAAGAGGCCGCATGTCGTGGTTGCTGATCCGTTTGTCGCTCTGAAGACTAAAACTGTCAACGAGAATTTCTTGCCAAATTGTGAATAATTGTCTTGGTTGCAATTATTAATTTACTAATATTTTTTAGTTGTCTACATGCTCCCATTGCGCCCATACAAATACAGGGACACTTGCCATTAATAATATGGTTCCCCAGTAAACAACCTCTGGCCCTGAACCAATAATCGCGCCAATTACATAGCTAAATGCAATGACCGTAATGCCCAGATGGCGTGTCCACTGAAAGTTTTGAGTGCCTTTCCTAGAAAGGTGAATCATAATGCTCGCTAGTGAGCAAAAAAGATAAGGGATCAAACTTGATAGCGATGCAAGTAAAATAATAAACGTGAAAAGTTTAACCAGATCGCCTGTGAAGTTAGCTAACACTAAAAGTGATATCAACACGGTTGAAATTGTGACTCCCCAGATAGGGCGCCCTTTTGCGTCTTCCTTGCAAAAGATTTTAGGAAATAGCTTTTTCTTGGCAGCGACATAAGGCACCTCAGCTTGAATAAGCATCCAGCCATTTAACGATCCGAGTACCGAAATAATGGCGCCAATCGCAATAAAGTGGAAAGCCCAGCTACCCCATAAGGCGCCCGCCGCATCCGCAAAAGGGGCGGTACTTTTTTGAAGTTCGGCAGGAGACATAATGCCGAATATTGCGGCAGATACAACAAAATAAAGAATTGCGACAAACAAAGTGCCGTAAATAGTAGCTCGAGGGATATTCTTTTCAGGATTCTTTACGTCACCAGCAGGAACGGTTGCAGATTCGAGTCCCAAAAATGCCCACAAAGTAATGGAGCAGGTGGCCAAGATTGCATTGAATGTAGGCAGTTCACTGACATTACTCACTGCATAATTGCTCGGCTCGAAGTAAAAGAAACCTGCAAAGGCAAATAATGCCAACGGTATTAACTTTAAAATAGTTGTGATTACTTGAATTAAACCTACAGATTTCAGTCCTTGTAGGTTAATAAAATAGAGTAACCATACTGTCCCTAGCGTCACGATTACTGCGAGTCCGGAATTATCTTTAAGTTCAGGAACGAAAGCAGTTAGATAACTTGTGAATGCAACCGCAAGACCGGCGTTTCCGGTCCAGGCCGCAATCCAGTGTCCCCAACCCACCAAAAAACCAGCAAATTTTCCAAAACCTTCTTCGGTATATGCAAGCGGGCCACATGCTTTTGGTGAATCGAGCGCTAAGCGAGCGAAGACAAATGCTAATAAAACAGAGCCCGCACCAGTGATCGCCCAGCCCCACAGCGATATCGGACCGAAGTCACTCAGTGATGATGGCAAGAGGAATATTCCTGAGCCAATCATGTTGCCAATGACAAGAGATACGCAGACCCAAAAGCCTATTTTGTGATTTTTGCTCTGTTCGTTGGCCAAAAGTAATTACCTGAAGGCTAATATCTTGCTGAACCTTAGTCGCTGTTTCTGAATAGTCTAGAAATATTATGTTTCAGCGGTGCTGAGGTTTGTTATGCCTTTGTTACGGCAGTTTGCGTACCGATAACTTGCATATGGTGGGCTTTGTCTGTAAGATGCGCGGCTCGAAAAACTGCGGGTTATATTAAGCTGCTAGCATTTACAGGCGACTTGATAAATTCGTTTAATTTGTAACTCCTTGCTTTAAAAAGAATTATTCGATTTAAGGCTATATATCCAAAGGGAGCATTTATGCGTCACTATGAGATCGTATTTCTGGTACACCCTGATCAGAGCGAACAGGTACCAGGTATGGTTGAGCGATACAGCAACCTAATCACTAATGGCGGTGGTCAAGTTCACCGTTTAGAAGATTGGGGTCGTCGTCACTTGGCATACCCGATCAACAAAATCCACAAAGCACACTACATCTTGATGAACATCGAGTGTGGCAGTGAAGTGCTTGATGAGCTTTCTCATAACTTCCGATTCAACGATGCAATCATTCGTGAGTTGGTAATCCGCCGTAAAGAAGCGATTACTGAAGAATCTGCGATCAAAGCATCTCAAAACCGCGACGATCGTCGTCCACAGCGTCAAGAAGCGCCAAAAGCTGAAGCTCCTGCAGCAGCTGAAAGCCAAGACGCAGCGGCAGACGATAGCGCTGAAGCATCAGAAGAGTAATTCGGAATTAGGAGAAGACTATGTCTCGTTTTTTACGTCGTCGTAAGTTCTGCCGTTTCACCGCAGAAGGCGTTAAAGAGATCGATTATAAAGATCTTGATACTTTGAAAGGCTACATCACTGAAACTGGAAAAATCGTTCCTAGCCGTATTACCGGTACTAAAGCGAAATACCAGCGTCAGTTGGCTACAGCAATCAAGCGTGCGCGCTACGTTGCATTGTTGCCTTACACAGATAACCACCACGAGTAATGGTGGCGTTGCCCTTTTGGGTAACTACAAATTTACTTGAATACTTGAGGAAGCGCTTAAATGCGTGAATTAGCCCGGTTTGCCATGAAGGGGCCGTTAAATGCGTCAGGCATTGCCTTTGCCGCGTGTTTGGTTCCAATGATGTTCTGGCTTGGTGCCGCTACAGTAGCTTTGGTGACTTTGCGTCACGGCACATCTAAGGGACTCAATGTATTCGCATGGGCGATGGCCCCCGCGTTGGGGTGGTGGCTCGGATTGCAAGATCCAACAGCACTTGTTGTAGTCATTCTTAGTTTTGCATTAGCGCAGATTTTGAGAGTGACTGTGGCAATGAATCGTACTTTGCTGTTTGGCTTCGGATTAAGCGTGTTAGTTGGTGTATTAACGCCGATTATTATGCCTGGAGCCTTAGATATGTTGCAGGTTGTTTCGGATGAGCTTCTGAAACAAATCGCAGTAGACTCGCAAATCGAAGTAAACGAAGAATTTCGTGCTTCGTTCCAAGATCTCATGATCGCGAGTTTCGCAGCATCATTTTATTTGATGAGCATTGGGTCATTGTTTTTGGCTCGGTCTTGGCAAGCAGCGTTGTACAACCCAGATGGTTGGCGAGAAGAATTTCATCAACTAAGAATGGGACCGATTGATATGGTAGTGATTGTCAGTGCCATGATGATTGGACCGAGTACCGGAATAGATGGCTATTTACTCGTATTTAGCGGTTTGGTTCCTGTGCTTATCTGCGGTTTTGCTTTAGTGCATGGTGTGATCGGCAAGAAAAATTTAGGCGGGCAATGGCTCATTGGTTTTTATGCCATGGTTCTTGTTTTGTTTCCCGCATCGTTGGCAATCATTGTATTTATGGCAATGGTCGATAGTGGTGCAGACTTTAGGTCAAGGATACAAGCTTCACCAAAGTCTGAGTGAAGCTACAAGAACTTAGTATTGTTCGCAAAAGAGACAATTCGATTTAATAGTTGAGGATAGCGAGATGGAAGTAATTCTACTCGAGAAAGTTGGTAAGCTAGGCGGTCTTGGCGACAAAGTGACAGTGAAGTCTGGCTTTGGTCGTAACTTCTTGATCCCTTACGGCAAGGCTGTTCCAGCAAATGCTGCGAACGTTGCTGAGTTTGAAGCTCGTCGTGCTGAGCTTGAAAAAGCAGCTGCTGAGAAACTTGCAGCAGCAGAAGCGCGTGCAGAAGAGCTTAACGGTAAGGCTGTAACGATCGTTTCTAAAGCTGGTGATGAAGGCAAGCTATTTGGTTCTATCGGTGTACGTGACGTTGCAGATGCAGTCACTGCTTCTGGCACTGAAGTAAGCAAGTCTGAAGTTCGTCTTCCAGAAGGTCCAATTCGTAACACTGGTGATTTCGAAGTTGATGTTCAGTTGCACAGCGATGTAACTGCAACAATCAATCTTTCAGTTGTTGCTGAATAAGACCTTACGCCGAAGCGCGTAACGTTCACAGAGCCCAATTTTAAGTTGGGCATCTGCTTCTAAGCCCTAAGGATATCCTGTATATTCTTGGGGCTTATTTGTATTTATCTCCTGGAGTTTTTTCCTCTCGTGGCTGACCAAGAAATCTTAAATTTAAAAACCCCACCGCACTCAATCGAAGCTGAACAGTCCATTCTTGGGGGCCTGTTGTTAGATAATAGTAAATGGGATGCGATTGGCAGCAAAGTTATAGAGGATGACTTCTACCGACAAGATCATCGTTTGTTATTCCGTGTCATGAGCCGTTTGGCTACGGCGGGCAACCCTGTTGATTTGATTACTGTCTCAGAAGAACTGCAGCGTATTGGTGAGCTTGATAATGCTGGTGGTATGCAATACCTCACCGAACTCGTTGAGAAAACTCCTAGTGCAAGTAACGTCCATTCCTACGCAAATATTGTGCATGAGCGAGCTGTTTTACGCCGTTTGATTCGGGTTTCTGGTGAGATCTCTGATAGTGCTTTTAATCCTTCAGGAAAGAGCACCAGTGAATTATTAGACGAAGCTGAGCGCAAGGTATTTAAAATTGCCGAGGGCACTGCAGGTGAGGAAGCTGGTCCTGTTTCTATCAATCCGATTCTGACCAAAACGCTTGAACGTATCGAAGAACTATTTGATGCAGAAGAGGGGATTACCGGTGTTACGACAGGGTTTACCGACCTAGACGAAATGACTTCCGGTTTACAGCCCTCTGATTTGATTATTGTTGCGGCGCGTCCTTCTATGGGTAAAACGGCATTTGCGATGAACTTGGTAGAAAATGCGCTGATTAAGGCTGAACTCCCGGTATTAGTATTCAGTATGGAGATGCCGGCAGACTCTATTCTTATGCGTGTATTGTCGTCGTTAGGCCAGATAAACCAGACTCGTATTCGTTCGGGTAAGTTAGAAGAAGATGATTGGCCGCGCTTGTCTTCAGCGGCGAAAATCCTAAAAGACCGTCCGCTTTACATCGACGATTCAGCAGGTCTTAGTCCAACAGAAGTCCGCTCACGTGCTAGACGTGTGGCGCGAGAAGTGGGGCAGATTGGCTTGATCATGGTCGACTATTTACAGCTGATGCAAGTACCCGGGATGAACGAGGGAAGAACGGCCGAAATTTCTGAGATCTCTCGATCTCTTAAAGCTCTTGCTAAAGAGCTTAATTGTCCTCTTGTCGCGCTTTCTCAGTTAAACCGAGGCCTAGAGTCGCGAACTGATAAGCGTCCGATGAACTCTGACTTACGTGAATCCGGAGCGATTGAGCAGGATGCCGATGTCATCATGTTTATCTATCGCGACGAGTACTACAATGAAGATAGTCCAGATAAAGGGCTTGCTGAAATTATCATTGGTAAGCAGCGTAACGGGCCAATTGGTAAGATCCGTCTTCAGTTCCAAGGCGAATTCACCAAGTTCAACGATCTGTCACACGTGGATTATAACAACGAATTCTAAGGTTTTTTGCGATGGCTCGACCTGCTGTAGCTCTTATAGACCAACAAGCATTTGAACAAAACATTGCCTACCTATCCGGCCTTGCCAATAGTGCCGAGACCATTCTTGTCGTAAAGGCAGATGCCTATGGTCACGGCGTTAAGAATCTCATTTCATCATTTCAAGGTCGCCGCTTAGCCGTTGCCTGTGCTGAAGAAGCTGCAACAATTTTCTCGCTAGGTTTTGATGGTGAAATTCTCTTACTTGAAGGGCCATTCGAAGCGGACTGCATCGAGAGTTTAGCTCAGCACAACGTGAGTTATGTTATCCATCGGCCTGAGCAAGTGAGCATGCTGGTTGCACAAAACTTTGATGGCAAGGTCTGGTTAAAAATCGATTCGGGTATGCATCGTTTGGGCTTAACGGTCGAGCAAACCAAGCGTTGTATTGAGTTATTAGACGGCGCAAATATTCAGTTAGAAATGCTAATGACTCACTTTTCGAGCGCAGATGATCGTCGAAGCCGCTCATTGCAAGAGCAGGCGGATGCGTTTGACCGTTTAGTGAACGAATTAAAGCTTGATGATCTTCCAGTATCAATGTGCAACTCCGCTGCCTTGATGTTGCATGAGCGTTATCATGGGGCAGCAGTAAGGCCAGGCATTGCCCTATATGGAGCTAACCCCGCGCCTGTAATCAAGCCTTTGTCAGAAAAGCTCTCGCCCGTCATGACCTTGCAGACTGAAGTGATCGCTGTTCGAGATATCGACGTTGGTGAGACCGTAGGGTATGGCGATACGTGGACTGCATTGCGTCCGAGTAAGATTGCGACATTAGCCATAGGCTATGGTGATGGTTATCCGCGACATGCTCCAACAGGAACGCCAGTATTGATCAATCAACAGAGAGCACCTTTAGTAGGGCGCGTGTCGATGGACATGGTTACTGTTGACGTGACTGACATTGTGAGCGTTGATGTCTGTGCAAAGGTTGAGCTCTGGGGCCAGAATCTGCCAATTGAAGAGGTTGCAGAACATGTCGGAACGATCTCTTATGAACTTTGTACGAGTTTAACCTCACGCGTTCCGAGACGCTTAGTTTGAATGTCCCTTAAACAACAGAAAAAGCCCCAATAGCTGGGGCTTTTTTGTTTCAGAACGAGATACCTTATTTTTAGAAATCTTCCCAGTCGTCTTGACCAGAGAATGAGGCTGCGCTACCGCCGCTACTGTTATTTGAGCGAGGAGACTCATAAGTCATGACGGGTACAGGAGAAGGGCTCGGAGCTGGCGCAGCTGTTACAGTGGGCATTGCGCTCATTGCCATTCCACCTTGTAGGTTGAAGAACGAAATCATACTGGCCATGTTGTTAGACTCTTCTGACATGCTGCGACTTGCAGCTGAGGTCTCTTCAACTAACGCCGCATTTTGCTGCGTCATTTCATCCATTTGTGTAATAGCTTGGTTGATCTGACTAATACCGGCATTTTGTTCGATTGCAGCATTGTTCACATCGTTGATCATTGTCGCTACTTTATCGACGGCGCATACTATCTCTGCCAAGGTTTCACCACTTTGATTAACGAGTGTAGAGCCAGATTCAACTTTACTTACGCTGTCGCGAATAAGATCTTTGATCTCTTTTGCAGCCGCCGCGGAGCGCTGTGAAAGTGTTCGAACTTCGCCAGCAACTACCGCAAAGCCTCGACCTTGTTCACCTGCACGTGCCGCCTCAACAGCCGCGTTGAGTGCCAAAAGGTTAGTCTGGAAGGCGATCTCATCAATCACTCCAATAATGTCGTTAATCTTATTGCTCGACTCTAAAATCTCACTCATCGCATTCACTGCATCGTCAACAACCGCGCCACCTGATTGCGCTTTGGATTTTGCTTCTGCTGCTAAGGTGTTTGCTTCGGATGCGTTTTCGCTAGATTGCTTCACCGTAGAGGTCATTTCTTCCATGCTTGATGCGGTTTCTTCCAATGAACTTGCTTGCGACTCTGTGCGTCGGCTCAAATCATCAGAGCCTTGCGCAACTTCGCTTGCCAAGCTTCTTACTGCTCCAGCGGCATTTTGAATTTTAATAAGCACTTCGTTTAGCTTGTTCACAGTGTTGTTTGCGTTGGTCTTAATATTATCGAACTCACCACGATAATCGTTGCTGATTGTGTTGGTGAGATCGCCCTCAGACATATGTTCAAACATTTGTCCCATGTCATGCACGAACGATGAAGTTTTATCGAGCAGGGTGTTTAGACCTTCACTTAACTGTTTAAAGAAGCCATCTTTGTCGCTTAGGTTAATTCGCTCACTAAGATCCCCGTCATTTGCGGCAGCAATGATGTTGTCCATTTCTTCTTGAATACGAACCTCTGCGGTTTTGTCATCCCACTCGACAACAGTACCTATACGATTGCCGTCCTCATCATGAACAGGATTTACGATCAGGCTCATATGCCGACCACCCACGACGATTTTGGTTCGGGTCGTTCCGGTCATACGTTCAAGCATCTGTACTTGATGTTGGGGATTTTTATGGAATTGGTCGATGCTGCCGCCCATCAATGTCTCAGGGTTAAAGTTAGGTAGGTCTTTACGAATGTCATCGGCCGCCGCACGCAGCGTGTCGATCACAGCGTCGTTTGCATAGACAATATTTCGGTCAGCATCTGCCATCATTACGTTAGCGGTCACGCTATCAAGGGCTGTTTTAATACGTGATGTTTCGGCGATCATGCGCTTGTCCTCTGCGGCGCGATCACGCAGTTTCTGGCGCATATCTTTCATCGCAGCAAGCAGGCTTGTTGTATCGCCTTCTTTAGTCTCGACTTCTTCATCGAGTTGTCCGTCTGCGATACGGCTTATAACAGCCGTTGCATACGAAGGTTCACCACCGATGGTTTGAGTAAGATTTCTGATAATAAAGAAGGCCGCAATGATGCCAAATAAGATAGCGATGGTAGAGCCGATATATATGATAGCGGTTGTCGCCGAGGCTGTGTCTGCTTGTTCTTGATTTCTAACAACGATCAGTTTCTTTTCTTCGCCGATAAAGTCAGCAATCACGTCGCGCATGGTATCCATGCTCTTTTTGCCGAGACCTTTGCCAATGTACGCGACGATATCAGCATTAGTCGCATTACCCGCATTAACGTCTTTGCGGATGTCCATAGATGGTTCTACATGTTCACGGATCCATGTGTACTTTAGGTTCACTAAATTTGAAATACGTGACACTTGTTGGGGATTATCCGATACGAGCTCTTTGGTCTCATCCGTAAGCTTGTCAAAGTGCTCGCGTCCTGAGTAGTAGGGTTCGAGAAATTCTTCCTGGCCGGTGATTAAATATCCTCGTAAGCCTGTTTCCATGTTGACGAGTTCTGCCATGATTTCATCGCCGTGTTCGATAACCTTATGGGTATGATTTACCCACTTTTGGCTGGTCAGTAAGTGCGATAGACTCTGACTAGCGATAACGGAGATGACAATAAATAGCGTAATCGGTATTGCAAAGCCGATACCGAGCTTTCCTTTTAAACTTAGCTTCTCGAACATATTCATATTGCTTGCCCGTATAATTGAACTTATCCCAAATCTCATGCCGTACCACGTGATTTACCCGGCTGAGAAAGTACTTTTACTTTGCACATATCAATGTGCTTCAAGTATGCTCTGCGTCACGCAGATTTCGTGATGTGCATGAGAATATAGTCGCAAATAACGGTTTCGCTTTGCCTGTTAAAACGAATATCGAAATAGTAATTCTGCTTTAAGAGCAAAACGTTATATTCTTTATTCCACCTTTAGATTTAGAAATATAAATAATGCGAGTCTTAATCTTTTTGATGTTTATTTGGTCTGCAAGTGCGCTTGCGGAAGAAACTTTTTATCTTGAGTTAGCAGCAAATGGCGTGATGCAATCTGTAGCTGACGATGACTTTACGCTAGCGAGCACAGAGCTAAGAGCCGGCTATTACATTGTTGATATGATCGCGATTGAAGCTTTTGCAGGAGTAGGTGTACTCGAAGATTCAGTCGGAGATGCGAATCAAAGTATGCCTTCGCTTTATGGCATCAATACTCGGTTTGAATCGCCGAGCAGAGATGGCACCAAGGCATTTATTGTTGTTGGATATTCATCGACAGACTTGGAGTTAAGCCGAAAAAGTTCCGGTCAGGTGTTGGCAGAAGATACCTTTGATGGCTTTTCATATGGAATTGGCTTAGAAGAAGCGTTGAGTAAAACCAACCCAATTTATTTAAATCTACGTTGGCAAAGACATTATTCAGCGGGAGATATTACGATTGATAGCTTAGGAGTGGCACTTCGTTATGCGTTCTAGTGCATTGTTCTGTTTCAGATCTATAAAATTACTGATTGGATTAGTTTTAATCCTCGTTATGAGTGCTTGTCGCAATGAAGATGGCGAACAAGCTTTTGTTGATGCTGTCGAGATCATTAATTTAGGTGTTCAAAGCATCGCAATTCAGGTTGACGGGCAGGGCACTATCCTCGAAGCGGGAACTGAATCTAGCCTTTCAGCCTTTGCGACTTTAGAAGATAGCTCATTGCTTGATGTCACTAATCGCGTTTCATGGTCTTCGAGTGATTCAAGCATTGTAACTGTGAATGGCTCTGGTCAGTTATCAGCCGGAACTAATTCAGGGTCAGCAGTGATTGCTGCTAATTGGGGAGATCTTAGCGCTTCCCAATCTATTTCGGTTTCGACGGCGTCTCTCATCAGTTTGTCGTACAGCAGTTTTACCTCTTCGTCTTCTCAGTGCGTTCCTGATCGTCAATTGATGGTTGATGGCGTATATGCCGATCGTACCAGTAATGTGACTGAACTTGCTTCGTGGGCAAGCAGCAATAGCAGTGTTGCGACAGTGAGCTCATCAGGTATTTTGGCAACCTTAGATGATGGAGCTAGCACCATTACTGCAAGCTATGGCGGCCAAAGTGTGAATGGGACGATTACGGTTGCGGCAGATATTAGCAACCTCGCGCTTTCGAGCACCCCAGCGGCTAACTTTTCTTTAGATACCTCCGCTACGCGAAGCTTCTCAGCAAGTGTGAACGAGCTAGGCATTGTTCGTGATGTGACTGACATTGCGAGTTATGAGTCGTCTGATACGAATGTTCTGACCTTTTCCAATAATGTTGTCAGTGCAGGAAGCCAAACAGGAACAAGTGATGTCACTGTGCGCTGTGGTGATCTCGCAACGAGCCCAATTACAGTCACCGTAACCGTTCCTGCGACAGCGGATGACATCGAAATTCGCTATAACAATACCGATACCAGTCCAGCTGGTCCGTTTGACGTGCGTGATAGCCCGATACAGCTGTCGGCCATTCTAGTCTTTAGTGATGGTTCTACTTTAGATGTCACAGATGATGCCGATCTTGACTGGTCTGTTAACTCGACCGTTTCAGGTACGGGAGCCACTGTAGACAACGGAAACAGCAAAGGCGAAGTAGTATTTAATGCTGTTGGTCGTACGCGTATAGGTATCGTATTTGATAGCGATGACTACCCATATTTTGAAGATACTATTGATGTATTAGTCGAATAAGATTAAAGTCGCGCCTCCTTAAAAACCTGAATAGAAAATAATCGTTCAGGTTTTTTTTGTATCTAAAATTATTAATTGACCAAACGGTCAGCTTGGAACAGGTATGCAAACCCTTAAACAAACTCTATCAGTTATGATGCTGATGCTAATTGCTACGAGCGCTGCGGCAGCAGGCGGTGGTGAAGTTCAGATGCTCGATCTAACCGCAACATGGTTAGGTGGCATATCAATCGCTATTTTCGTATTTGCATACATGCTTGTCATCGGTGAAGAGTACCTGCATTTACGTAAGTCAAAACCTGTGATGGTGGCTGCAGGTATCATTTGGATTCTTGTCGCAATTTCTTACAACATGGCGGGCGACACGACGAGTGCGCATGTGATGATTCAGCATAATATCCTTGAATATGCTGAGCTATTGCTGTTTTTGCTTGCCGCAATGACATATGTAAACACCATGCAAGAGCGTAACGTATTTGCTGCGTTGCGTTCATATTTGGTTTCTAAAGGGTTCTCTCTTAAAGCGATTTTTTGGATAACCGGTGCTTTGGCATTTGTGATCTCTCCGATTGCAGACAACTTAACAACGGCACTTGTCATGGCTGCTGTTGTGATGGCTGTGGGCGGTTCGAATGCAAAGTTTATCGGTATGGGCTGTATTAACATTGTTGTTGCCGCAAATGCTGGTGGTGCGTTTAGCCCGTTTGGTGACATCACTACACTCATGGTATGGCAAAAAGGTTTAGTTGAATTCACTGAGTTTTTTGCACTATTGGTACCATCCATTGTGAATTGGCTTGTGCCAGCATTGTTGATGTCACTGTTCTTGCCAAAAGGACAGCCAGAGGGTGTTGATGAAGCCGTGACCGTGAAGAAGGGCGGTATCGTGGTTATCTTCTTGTTCTTGGGAACTATCGCCATGGCCGTGTCTTTCCACAGTGTTCTTCACTTGCCTTCGATGGTAGGCATGATGACCGGCTTGGGTGTTCTGAAAATCTACGGCTACTACCTCAAAATCACGGGCGAGAATACCTTGCGCACCATTGAGCAACACGCTGGTATCAGCGAAACAGAGCCGGGAACCTTTGATATTTTCGATCAATTACAGCGCGCAGAGTGGGATACATTGATGTTCTTCTATGGCGTGGTGTTATGCGTTGGTGGCCTAAGTGCGTTTGGCTACCTCAACTTGGCGTCTATTTTTATGTACGAGCAAATGGGCGCGAGCTGGGCCAATATTTTGGTCGGTGTGTTGTCGGCGATTGTCGATAATATTCCTGTCATGTTTGCCGTGTTAACTATGCTTCCTGATATGTCAGTGAATCAATGGTTATTGGTGACATTAACCGCTGGAGTAGGTGGTTCGATGCTTTCGATTGGTTCTGCGGCGGGTGTTGCCTTGATGGGACAAGCTCGCGGTTACTACACGTTCTTTAGCCATTTGAAATGGACATGGGCAATCGCTTTAGGCTATGTCGCATCTATTGCTGTGCATTTTTGGATTTCGGATATGCCTTTTTGAGCAAGCTCAACGCGTTCAAAAATAATTGATTGAAAAAGGCGCCTTACTTTTACAGGGCGCCTTTTTTGGTTTTTAATGAAAGAATATGTTCACTTCAACATGCGTAGGAAGGGAGTACTTTGAGCGAAACGTTTGAGGATATGCCGCTATATCCGAAGGAACTTAGCTGGCTAGCGTTCAATGAGCGGGTTTTACAAGAGGCAGCTAATGCGGCTGTGCCAGAACTTCAACGCTTACGGTACTTAGGTATTTTTTCAAATAACATGGATGAGTTTTTTAGGGTCCGTGTTGCCGATGTCAGCCGACTCGCTGCGTTCTCCAAGGGTGGGGAAGATAAACAGTTCTATCGCGATCGCTTAACAGATATTCAAACCAGAACACGAGAGCTGCAGCAGCAATTTGAAGTGACTTACAAAAGTGTTCTTAAAGCGCTTAATCGACGTCACATCTACATTATTACCTACGAGCAGTTCAACAAGAAGCAGGGCAAAGAAGCACGCCGTATTTTCTTCGAGCAAGTGTTGCCTGAGTTAGATCCTGTCATTCTTAAAAAAGACCTGCCTTTCCCTAAAATTGAAGACGGGATGCTCTACCTAATCGTTAAGACTGTCGATCAGGAAGATACGGTTAGATATGGTGTGGTAGAAGTACCGAGTGATCGCCTTTCACGCTTTGTTCAATTACCCCCTCAGCCTGGGCGCAAAACGAAAGTATTTGCAGTATTAGAGGATATTATTCTCTACAACCTACCTGATGTATTTCGTGGTGTTATTGATATCAAACACGCCGAGGCCTACGTTTTTAAACTGACTAGGGACGCTGAGCTTGAGTTAGACGAGACCATCAACCAGAGCCTGGTTGATCGCATGGCGAAATCAGTGAAAAAGCGCTCATCGGGTGAGCCAGAGCGGCTTGTTTACGAAGAGAGCATGCCAGAAGATATGCTGTCTTTACTGACTAAGCGCATTGGTCTGGGGCGTTACGACAGTCTGATGCCGGGCGGTCGTTATCATAACTCGAAGGACTTTATTGGGTTTCCGAGCGTTGGTCCAAATTATATTGATGCCAAGCCAATGGATACTGTTACCCATCCGGCTTTAGCTGATTTCAAAGGCAACTTGTTCGATTTGATTCGTCAAAAAGATGTCTTGCTTTACTACCCTTATCATTCGTTTGATACCGTAATTGATCTTCTGAAAACGGCCGCGATAGATCCGGCGGTTACAGAGATTAAGATATGTTTGTATCGTGCAGCAGAGCATTCGCGCATCGTTGACGCCTTATTGTCAGCAAGACGTAATTTGAAGAACGTAACGGTTGTTGTTGAGCTGCAGGCGCGTTTTGATGAGGCCAATAACATTGCGTGGGCAAATCAGCTAACAGATGGCGGCGTGAACGTAATATTTGGCGTGCCCGGCTTAAAGGTGCATACCAAGCTAATTGCCATAACACGTAAAGAAGATGGTAAACCGCGCATTTATACGCACATTGGCTCAGGAAACTTTAACGAGAAAACCGCCAAGATTTATACCGATTTTAGTTTACTGACACGCAATAAAGAGATCGGCAAAGACGTTGCCAATGTGTTTGATTTTATCAATTACACCTATCGCCGCCACGCCTATAAACACTTAATGGTGTCACCACTTACACAGCGTTCAGGCTTAGTGGGCTTGATCGAAAATGAAATCTCGAATGCCAAATTAGGCAAGCCAGCCGAGATCATTATTAAGTGTAATAACCTCACCGATAAGCAAATTATTGCGCAATTGTACGAAGCATCTAAAGTGGGCGTGTCTGTTCGTATTATTTGTCGAGGAATGACATCGATAGTGCCGGGAATTAAAAGTGTTTCCGAGAATATCGAAGCCATTAGTATTGTCGATAAATACTTAGAGCACCCGCGAGTCTATGTGTTCCATAACGATGGCGACCCTAAGTATTTTATTTCTTCTGCAGACATGATGAACCGAAACATCGATTATCGTGTCGAGGTCAGTGTTCCTGTTTGTGATGAAGATGCGAAGCAGCAGCTTCAGGACGTGTTAGATATTCAATGGTGCGACAATGTGAAAGCGCGTGTCTTGGATGCGAAGCAGAGCAATACTTATAGGCAGTTTAAAGTGAACGGCTTAGTTCGCTCTCAAGAAATGATTCATCAATACTTGAGTGATGGCGTCTTGCCGACTCGGATCAAACACGCACGCGAGCGATTACGCCGAGATCTTATTAAAAAGGCAAAGAAACGTGAGCGTAAGTTAGCCTAGGCTTTGCCACGCTTTTTGTGTTCTTACTTTTTGTGCGCTTTCAGCGAGCGATAGCAACGCGCTATCTCGTTTCCATGTTTTAGCAAAGCTAGGCAATTGATCTTCTAGAAGCTTGTCTTGTTGTTCAAATGTTCGTGTTAGCTGCTGTTTGATTCCCGATAATGTCAGGTGCGTTGAGGGTGCGCTTCGGTTGCTTTTCTGCATGAAAAGAATCGCGTGCGCGCTCGCAATATATTGCTCAGCAAGTTGTGTCTGCTCTAGCTCTAGAGCAATGGATAAACGTTGGCCGCATAATGCTGCCAAAATATGCAGATCTTCTTCCGTTCTAAATGGCTTTACGTACGCACTAAACCCATCGCCAACCAGAATATCCTCATGCTGGATACGTATTCCGGTTTGCTTGAGTTTTGCATGTGCCAGTTCGGGTACAAAAGGGAGGGGAGGTAGAGGCTCTAATCCGAGTCTGTTGTCTTCATTGTTTAATTTTACGAGTACGATATCGCCATTTGCGTCAGGACGTTGATCGACTGCGCTAACAAATATGGTCTTCGCATTAGTACCTCCTGAAGCAAAGCCCTTATAGCTATCGAGCATCAGCTGACCATTCTGTTCGTAGACCCAAGTTTGCATCTGGCGAGGCTTCTTCACACCTTTTTCGTTATGGCATAGAGCTGCGATGGCATCTCGATCTAGATCAAACATGTTTTCTAATGCAGATTGATAAGCCGAGGCAAAGGCAAAACTAACCTGACGAAAATGCGCACCGGCAACGAATGCTCTTACTAGAGAATCGTCGTACTTTGAAGTGAATGATTGGTGTTTCGCTAACCAATCTTGCATCGATGAGCACCCTATAACTGGAGAGTTAGCTGCGTTTTGGATCGACGATAGTAAAGATTCAATCATCATATTTGATTTTCTAGTTTTGATTTCGACCTTGGTGTCGCCAAAAGGTTTGCTGCGCTAGTCATTCAATTCAAATGCCTGCGAAAATCGCTGAGACCTTATCTTGAATTGAATGAACTGCTAGCGGGGTTAAACAGGTGTCTTTCGTTTGCTTCGATAGAATACAGAAACTATTGGAACACCTTGATTAAGCGATTGAGCTTATTTTGGAGCCATGCGTAATGCACAGTCAATACGGATTACTTCGCCATTCAAGAGCGGGTTTTCGACCATCTCTTTGACGATACGTGCATATTCCTTTGGATCACCCAAACGCTGGGGGAATGGCAGTGTTGCAGCCAAGCTTTCTTGCGCTGCTTCGGGTAAAGAAGCCAGCATTGGCGTCATAAATAATCCCGGAGCAATGGCTAGCACACGAATCCCGTAACGAGCGAGTTCCCTTGCAGCAGGTAGGGTCATTGAAACAATACCGCCTTTGGACGCTGAGTAAGCCGCTTGGCCAATTTGCCCCTCATATGCAGCTACGGATGCCGTTGAGATGATCACACCGCGCTCACCATCGTCGTTTGCATCTCGGGTTTGCATTTCATCTGCAGCAAGGCGAAGAATATTAAATGAGCCACTTAAGTTAACGGCGATCACTTTGTTAAAGAAATCCAAAGACTGTGGACCTTCTTTACCCAGAATTTTTGCCGGAACACCAATCCCTGCACAGTTCACTGCAATGCCGACTGGCCCATGTGCAGCTTTAGCTTGATCAAAACATGCTTGCGCACTTTCGGCGCTCGTTACGTCACAGTCAAATGCTAAACCACCAATTTCACTGGCGACTTGTTGCGCCTTTTCTGTTTGCACATCAAAGATACTGACCTTCGCGCCTAGCTCTGCTAACAACCTAGCCGCTGCTTCTCCAAGCCCTGAGGCTCCGCCAGTTACAATTGCAGGAACACCATTGATATTCATTCGTACATCATCCTCGTTACTATTATTTTTGTCTTACAGTCTTTGTTTTAAAGAACTGATTATTTACGAAAGACCTTTACGTAAACGTAAATCTAGTGGATGAGCATGATATGAGTAAAGTCGGGGGGAGGCAACCAAAGCCAGCATTTGGCTTTGGTTGAAGGCTTAAGAATCTAGCTTAATGCGCCGCTGCAAGCAGAGCATCGCAGGCTTTGGCAGGATCACCGCTTTTGTTGTATTCCTCTACCCATGCAGGATAGTTGTGTACGACTGGGATTTTCTCTGGGTGAAAGCCTGGTTTAAGGTAAGCAAATAAAGGCTTTGTAAATGAAGAAAATACGCCTTTACGTCCATACATCCAAGGCAAGTTCTTAATAAACATTTTGCGACGCTCCCATTTTGAGAAGCCATCAGCCTTAAGCAGTTTGTCCCCATTAGTGAACATGATTCGCATGGTTTCATAGGTTCCGTATATAACCGCCCACACACGCATGAAATAACCAACTTTGGCAACTTTCTGCATCACATCAAATGCTACGGAACGATGCTCCATTTCTTCAATCGCATGCCATGCAAACATCGTCTTCATTCGATGATCGAAGCCTTCTGACACGTATTTTTTACTGAAGAATGCTTCTGCCATGAGCGCAGTAAAATGCTCAAAAGCTGCGGTAAGCGCGACATTGTATTCGGGTGAATATTCATTGAGATATTTGTCGATGATCTCTTTGTGCTCAGACAAAATCTCATCGATTGGCATACCTTGTTTTTTGAGCAAATTATTGAACTTAGTATGTGCGATGCCATGCTGTGCTTCTTGGCGTGTAAAGGCTTTCACATCTTCGAGTTGTTTCGGGTCTTCAATTTGGTCTCTAAATGCGCGCACGGCAGTAATAAAGTAACGCTCTCCATCAGGGAAGGTTACCTGCATTGCATCCATCAAGCGTGTGCGGAAAGGATTACCATCTAACCAGTATTTGGGAATGGTTTCGTCCAAGCCAAAATCTAACTTCTCTCGCACATCCATATCAGGTTGAAAATGCTTTCCATCATTTAGCGGCGCGTAGTTTGAGTCTGTTCTGTACATACTAGTTCTTCCTTAAAACCTACTGATTAGTTGATAGTCTTCAGGATCAAAAAGATCTTTCATCTCGTTATGCAGATATTTATTTCTCCAGCGCAAAGGTATAGCCCAAGAGAGCAAGGCAACGGGTTTAGATTGATGCCCACATACAATGCGTTGTTTGCCAGTTTGAATCGCTTTAATGACTTCGCGCACAACAGCCACTGGAGGCGTTTTTAGATACTTAGCGGTAAATTCTTCGCCACCGTCGGTATTCATTGCGATGTTTGTTTTTATTCCGCCTGGGTGAAGCAAATGCACAGAAATAGGGGAGTCTTCTAACTCAACCATCAGCGATTCTGTGAAGCCTCTTACAGCAAATTTCGAGGCGCAGTAATCAGAGGCGTTTGGCGTTCCCACGAGGCCAAAGATGCTCGACACGTTAATAATAGCGCCTTCATTATTTTGTATTAGATGTGGCAAGAACGCTTGAGTACCGTAGACAACGCCAAAAAAATTCACGTTCAGCGTTTGCCTGTATTGTTCGGCATCCATATTCCAAACTGGCTTGCCACCACCACCAATGCCTGCGTTATTGATAACCACGTGTGCAGGGCCTAGTTCGTCTTTGACGCGACGCGCAAACTGATCAACGATTTCTTTATTGCTTATATCGAACGCCTGACTACATATGCCTTTGTGGGGCAAGGATTCGAGTTGCTTCACGGTTTCTTTTAATCCTGATTCGTCGTAGTCGGTAATCGCGATCCGTGCATTTAGCTTTGCAAATTCCAAGGCATAGGCGCGCCCCATTCCAGAACCGGCTCCGGTGATGACGATGGTTTTATCTTTAAAGTTCTTCATGCGGCACTCGTTTGTTTAGTTTTATTGTGTTGCTGAGTTGAGTTCATCGTTTTGTTTTTAATCGATGACACATCTACATTAATCGAAGGTGGATAGAGCTTCAGATTCTCGTCTGTCACTGGGCCATGCCGAAGATTTTTGAGATCTACTTTATAGTCCATCGACATGTACCAAGGCGCCTTGAACCCTTGGCGAGGGAGATCTTTTAGTACTCGCTGTACATAACCTGCACCAAAATCTAAGAGGGGGCGTGTTGGCATAGTCGGGCTAGGCAGTTCAGGACATGCTGCGGCCTGATTTTTGTCACTCATGTGTTTTATCAGTCGACAGTAATGCTCGCATAGCAAGCCTACTTTTAAGGTCCAAGATGAGTTGGTGTAACCAATGGCAAAGGCAAAATTAGGTATGCCGCTCAACATCATGCCTTTGTATGCAACGGTATCGGATAAATCGACGGTCTTGTTATCGACGTTTAGCTTAATCCCGCCAAATAGTTGCACGTTTAAACCCGTAGCTGTCACGACAATATCTGTTTTGAGTGTTTCGCCTGATGCTAGCTCTATACCTTCCTCGTTAAAGCACTTAATGGTGTCGGTTTTAACTGAAGCTTTGCCTTCACTGATTGCATTAAATAAGTCTCCGTCAGGCACCGCACATAAGCGTTGATCCCAAGGGTTATATGGAGGATTAAAATGTTGGTCGACAGGGTAGTTCTTTGGCAGCAGGCTCTTATTGCTATGATGAATAATCTTACGTGCGAACTTAGGAAAACGTTGGCACAAACGCCAAATCAGACGCGAAATATTAATGTTTTTATTTCGCGTTAGTTTATACGCAAGGCGTTTAGGGAGCAGTGCGCGAAGTACGTTAGCAATCGGGTCGCTTTGCGGCATGCTCATCACATAAGTCGGCGTGCGCTGAAGCATAGTGATATGTTTTGTCTTATCCGCCATCGCAGGTAACAGCGTCACGGCTGTTGCACCACTGCCAATTATCACCACATTTTTACCTTGGTAATCGAGATCTTCCGGCCAATGTTGAGGGTGAATCACTTGCCCCTTAAAGTTTTCTATTTCCGGAAATTCTGGCGTATAGCCTTTATCGTAGTTGTAGTATCCAGCGGCGCTAAACAACCAGTTACAGGTAACTTCTTCGATGGTTTTGACGTGGCCGTTGCTATGTTCTATTTGCACAGTCCAGCACTGTTCTTGTGAGCTCCAATTGGCGCTTAATACTTTTCGACCGTAGCGAATATGTTGGTCGATTTTATTTTCGGATGCCGTTTCACGAATGTATTTGAGAATATCCTGACCATCAGCAATGACTTTTTTATCTTCCCAAGGTTTGAACTCATATCCAAAGGTGAATAAATCAGAATCAGAACGAATGCCTGGATACTTAAACAAGTCCCATGTGCCGCCAGACCGTTGGCGCGATTCAAGAATTAGATAGCTTTTATCTGGACAGTCTCTTTGCATGTAATACGCAAGACCAATCCCTGAAAGACCAGCACCAACAATGAGTGTGTGAACGTGTTTTGCAGTCGCCATAATACTTACCATCTTTTATGCGAGTTAGCTTTTTCGTTACTGTGGTGCTCATTCTATGAACAGAAAAATGATTGGTCGATATGCAAAATAACTCAATATGATTATTATATGGTGCATATTGCACTTTAATGCTGTGAAGAATTGAGGGTTTTGTATTGGCTGAAAAAATAGAAATAGCTGCGAGCACTGAAGAAAAAGAGCGTATTTATCAGTTGTTACGCCTTGGGGCCGAGAAAGCCTTGGTGATGATTAGCAAAGACGAAATCATTGAGCAGATGGAGCAGGCCGGTATGTATGGGGCGGGCGAACATTCTGACCTGGATGACCCAGTTTTAATTGCTGCAACGCGCCGTTCAATTCGCTCAAGCCTTATTCACTGGTTGAACTCCACTATAGAAAACCCCGAGCAAAAAGTAGCGCCCTTTGTTTCCGATAATATTGTGCAAAATGCCTTGGCCATTATTGAAAGAGGTGTGCCAGAACTCATGTTAGCGCTTGATAGAGCAGGACAAAACGTAGCATGGCAATACTGGATGAATGTCGCGTTTGAGATTGCTCAAAACCCGCGTGAATTGAAGTTGCTATTGGATGTGTCATTCAGGTCTATCTCAAGTTATATCGATACAAGTCGCGATTTATTGCAAAGCATATTGAAAGAATATTCTGACGATGAACAAAGTGCTTATCTGGCTAAAAAGCGTGATCTGGTAGTGACCATTCTAGAGGGGCATGGCGTACAAGTTGATAAAGCGATCAGGCAGCTAGATTACCCAATGACTCAGGCGCAACATGCGGCTGTTGTTTGGAGTGATGAGGCTAATCTTGAACTCAATGCACTTGAAAAGGCAGCAGAATATTTCGTTAAGTGTTTTCGAGATGTCGACTCCTTGTCTGTCATTGTCTCAGCAGAAGTGATGTGGATATGGGTGGGTTCTTCGGAACCGATCGATACCTATCGACTGCGTTCTTACTTCGCTAAATTAGAAACCATTAAGCTCTCTTATGCATCAGCTGGAAAAGGCTTAGAAGGCTTTCGCAAAGCGCACATGGATGCCTTGGCGGCACAGAGAATTTTGGGACGCTTCCGGTCGGGGGCAAGTATTGTGTCTTATGAACAACTGCGTCTGGCAGAGATGTTATCGCGAGATCTCGACGCAACGAATAACTTCATTCGTTATATCTTGGGCGATTTAGCACGCTCTCCGAAAGAGTTAAGACAGTCGTTGTTGGCGTATATCGGTGCTAGCTGTAACGCGAGCAAAGCGGCTGATCAATTGCATACTCATCGTAATACCTTGCTGCGCAGGCTCACCAAAGCACGAGAGTTACTGCCGCGGCCTTTGGAAGAAAACTTAATACAAGTTGGAGCGGCGCTGGAACTTTCGAGTTGGCTATCTTGATGAAAGAGTAGTATTGCCAATACCTTTAGAGATATGAGAGTGTTCATAGACAATTGCGGTAGTTTGTTTTTTAGAGGGTAACATCAAGCTAATTCTTCTTTTCCTGTCGGCGCTGGCCGACGGCAGGCCAGGGTCTTTGTTTGGCCAAAGACCCCAATACCTCAAAGGCGACCCAGATCGCTTGCGCGCTCGACGGGATTTAAGTTTCGTTCCAATCCGTCATTGCCGCGCAGGCGGCACAAAAGCGCTTTAGCGCGTTGAACGACAAAAAGTCGGCCCGAAGGGTAAGCGAAGCGCATCATCTATTGTTTAAAGTGCAATGCATGGAGTTAGACAATTGCGCACATCAAGTTGGGAGAAATATCAGGCTTTATCTAGACAGGTTTATTGAGCAAGCAGACATGAATGCCGCTATATGGCTCACCCGTAGCCAGTATGCCCCATGCAGTTCTGGCGAGTGCGATGCAGCAAAGAAGGCTTTTGTGTTTACTTCTGACGCTTAGCGCCGCAACGATAAGTGGCATCGCCTCGGCAAAAGTAGAACGTCGAACCCAACCGTACTTTTTCTTCACAATCAACTTCAGACCAGTGTATGAGTTCACCAAAGCGGTAATCATCATCATAAATGCCGTCGTAGCCTTCAGCTTTACAGANTTCCTTCGCTTTGGTCGCCATTGATAGTTCTACCTGGTTTC
>NZ_LWFI01001641.1:0-431 GCF_001635735.1 Oleiphilus sp. HI0067 | reverse complement strand
TGGGGCGGCGGTTGGTTGAGCGATCTAGGCGTTCTAGATTTCGCTGGCGGCATTGTTGTTCACATCACGGCAGGTGTAGCGGCGCTTGTTGCAGCGCTTGTGATTGGCAATCGTCGTAACTGGCCACAAACTGCGATGCCTCCGCACAACATGACAATGACTGTTACAGGTGCAGGCATGCTTTGGGTTGGCTGGTTCGGCTTTAACGCGGGTTCAGCGCTTGGCGCAAACGAAGACGCGGCGATGGCTCTTATCGCAACACACCTATCTGCAGCAATGGGCTCTTTAGCGTGGATGGCATGCGAATGGAAAAAGTTCGGCAAGCCATCGGTTCTTGGAATCGTAACCGGTATGGTCGCGGGACTTGGTACTATCACACCAGCATCTGGATCTGTCAGCCCTGCAGCAGCAATTGTAATTGGTTTGTGTGC
>NZ_LWFI01001640.1:0-1016 GCF_001635735.1 Oleiphilus sp. HI0067 | reverse complement strand
AAGCTTATCAAACTCAGCATCCAATTGTTTTGGTACATGGTCTGTCTGGGTTCGACAGCATCTTAGGCATAGATTATTTCTATGGCGTGAAAGGCGAATTGGAAGAACGCGGTGCAACGGTTTACATTCCTAATGTTACAGCATGGGAAGACGGCTACGTACGTGGCGAACAGCTGTTGGCTTACTTAGAAGAGTTGCAAGCGATCACAGGTGCACAAAAGTTCAACTTGATCGGCCATAGCTTAGGTTCACCAACTAGCCGTTATGTTGCAGGTGTCCGTCCAGACTTAGTTGCTTCTGTTACCTCAGTAAACGGTGCAAACAGTGGATCAGGTTTTGCGGATGCAGCGAGAGGAATCGTTCCTGTAGGTGGTGGTACAGAGGCGCTGATCGAAGGTGCACTTAACTTCCTTGGAGACATTATTGACGCTCTTGCCGGCAATTCTGAATACACGCAGGACGCTTTAGGTGCGGTAACGTTCCTAACAACACCTGGCGCGGAAGCATTCAATGACTTATTTCCCGCGGGTCGTCCCACATCTTCGTGTGGAGAAGGCGCAGCTGAAGTAAATGGTATACGTTATTGGTCATGGGGCGGCGACTTCTTGCTAACGAACGCTCTTGATATTTCTGACCCATTCTTGGCTTTCACCGGCGCAACGATCTCTGGTCGCAATGATGGTCTAGTAGGTAGTTGTCAACAGCGCTGGGGTGATGTTCTACGTGTGAACTACAACATTAACCACCTTGATGGCGTTAACTTGTTCTTCGGCTTATCAAACTTATTTGAAGTCGATCCAGTTGTATTGTTTGAAAACCATGCACGTCGACTTAAGTCAGCAGGCTTATAGAAAAAAGGGAAGGGGCTCAGTAGCCCCTTCTTTTATTCTACTTAGTTAAGTGTGAACACATTATGTATATTAAATTCTTAGTTGCTGTTGCTTTATGTGTCGCGACCTCATTTGTAATTTGGCAATACCAAGGGCTGGATCAGGACGCTCAAGATTTAGACACCT
>NZ_LWFI01001639.1:0-688 GCF_001635735.1 Oleiphilus sp. HI0067 | reverse complement strand
TAATTAAGGCGACACCTTCACCTTAAACGCAGCGACTGTGGTCGATCCGCCAATTGAAGGGCGTTAAATTGTGCAGTAGGGCACCCTCAAACCCTAGCCGTTCAAAACACGCCTGGACTATTCTTGAGTTTCAAGTGTGTGCGTTTTAAAGGAAGTGTTAATGTATTAAATTCATATTGCGGGATGATCATCCTTGTTTGGAAATGCTCGGTTAGGGTTATTGAATACGCACTTGCCTGATCTTTGCATTAGTGAATCTTCTGATCTTGATTGCACGCTTAAAGTGCTCGAACAAAACCCTGACAATGATTTGTTGTTGCTCGATCTACATATGTCAGGCAGTCAGGACTCATTTGGTCTGGTGACTGTACCCGAAAAATTCCCAACTGTGCCTTTAACGATCATTTCAGCACGAGAAAATGTTGAGACTATTAGCCGTTGTATTGCTCACGGCTCAATTGGCTTTATTCCAAAGTCCTGCTCTCCGAGTATGATTAAAGATGCCATTGACCATGTGATTGATGGTGAATCTTAGGTGCAGTCTTTTGTGCGCCAAAACTTACGTCGAATCGATAATGAAGAACGTGACTCAGCAACGCAGGTCGCTGTCTTGACGCCCCAGCAGTATCATGTGCTTTGTTTCTTATGAGAAGGTTGGCTGAACAAACGGATAGCTTATGAAATTGGC
>NZ_LWFI01001638.1:0-584 GCF_001635735.1 Oleiphilus sp. HI0067 | reverse complement strand
ATTCAGCTGCATAAGAAAAAAATAGATCAGGGTAAGCGCAGTATTTTGTTTGGTCTGGCGTCACTTGCCGAGGGCATCGATTTGCCAGGTAAGTATCTGACGCATGTTGTTATTGCCAAAGTGCCGTTTGCTGTGCCGAATGATCCTTTAGAGCAAGCGATTGCTGAGTGGATTGAAAGTCAGGGGCGTAATCCCTTTATGGAGATCTCTGTTCCTGAAGCAAGTTTGCGACTGATTCAGGCATGTGGCCGTTTGATCAGAACAGAGCAAGATTCAGGGCAAATTACGATTCTCGATCAACGATTAATCACCAAGCGTTACGGCAGCTTGTTGCTTGATGCTTTGCCACCTTATCGTCGTCAGCTGGGTTCTTAGTTTAAGCAATTGTCTACCGTTCAATCTTTTGCGCATAAATTGCATGAGCAGTAATTTGGCCCACCACAATTGCTGAAAATATGAGGGCTGCCGACTCACCAACACTTGATATCGGCAGTACTGTCGCCTCATAAAAGTTTTACCCAGCGCTCACTAATATACGGCTGCCAGGTACCATCAAAATGATGCCCTGGACCATGTATATATTT
>NZ_LWFI01001637.1:0-738 GCF_001635735.1 Oleiphilus sp. HI0067 | reverse complement strand
TTTTCATCAAGATTTCTCGCTATACTAACTTTAGGATCAAAAAGAAAACTAACGATAAGGAAACACTTTGCAACTGCGTATTAACGATTTATTGGGCAACTACCATAAATTAATTATGGACCCCGTCCATGGCGGTATTCCTGTTTCGAGGCTTGAAGTTGCCATTATTGATCACCCTTTGTTTCAGCGCCTGCGTTTTATTTGTCAAAACGATATTTTGTCTCTTGTGTTTCCCGGAGCGACCCATTCACGCTTTCTCCATAGCGTAGGAGCCATGCATGTCGGCGGACGTATGTTTATGGCAATGGTCGAAAATGGACTAAAAACATTTGGCAGCAATGCGAGTGTTTCCGCCGAGACATTAGAAGCGATTAGTTATTTCCATAGAATAGTACGCTGTGCATGTTTACTACACGATAGTGGACATAGCAGCTTTTCTCATCAATTCAGTCGAACACCGACTATTCAAAATATCTTAAGCACACCTGGTATTTTCGAGCAATTATGGTCTGGAGAAGACAGCACACAGTTCTATGCTGAACAGCCTAGCGCTTTAGAGCATGAACATTATTCTGTTCGCGTAGCGCATCATATTTTGCAACAAGGGCAAGATGTCACTGAAGATATTGCCCCCCAAGATATCATTGCGCTAATGGAAACAAGCGCCACACACGCAACTGAGAAATTCTCGCATCACGCGAAGGCTATGTGGCCTTTAGTCATAGGTAACCAACAATC
>NZ_LWFI01001636.1:0-880 GCF_001635735.1 Oleiphilus sp. HI0067 | reverse complement strand
TCCTGATATCCAGGCAATGAACGCGGGCAGCATGATGACAGACACACTCATTGTGCATGCAGCTGATGGCGAGCCTCATCGAATTAATATCCAAATTAACGGCACAAATGATACAGCTGTCATCGGCGGTACAGACTCAAGCAATGTCACTGAAGAGAGCGTCTTACAAGCACAGGGACAGCTTACTATTCAAGATATCGACACTGGCGAGTCCTACTTTCAAGATGGAGACCTGCAAGGCCAATATGGCACCCTACATCTTCAAAAAGATGGTTCTTGGANCTATGACCTTAATAATCAAAACCCGACGGTACAAGCTCTAGGTCAAGGTAAACAGACTACCGACACCATTACCGTAACATCCGCCGACGGCACTAATCATGAAGTAAGAATCACCGTTCAAGGCACAAATGACGTTGCAGTTGTTACTGACTCAGGCGGCCACGGTGTAAAGGAGGACACTAACGTTCAAGGCAATGATCTTGTTGCGACGGGCCAGCTAGCCGTTACAGATACTGATAGTGGCGAAGCCTTCTTCCAAAAAGAAGCGATCACGGGTCAATATGGCACCTTCGCGATCGATAAAGATGGTAGTTGGCAGTTTACAGCAGACAATACTCAAACCGCCATTCAGAGCCTTGCAGCCGGACAACACATCACCGACTCTGCGACAGTGACGACCGCCGATGGCACCAAGCACGACATTGTGGTGACCATAACCGGTACCACAGATCATCCACGAATACACATTCATCCTGCCGATGCGATCGGCACAACAATTGAAGATCAAACCCCCTCTTCGAGCGGCACCCTTTCGGCAATCGCGGTTGACCAGACTACTTTATTGACCTGGTCACTTGACCACACCTCAGGAAAGTAC
>NZ_LWFI01001635.1:0-1183 GCF_001635735.1 Oleiphilus sp. HI0067 | reverse complement strand
TGCGGATCAAGCCATTTTGATGGGTGATGCTGCGCATAGTATTCATCCTTTAGCTGGCCAAGGCTTGAACCTCGGCTTGGATGATGTGCAGGCACTGATCAGTATTGCAGAAGATGCCAAGAAAAAGGGGTATGAGCTTTCAAGTCCCATATTATTGAAACGCTATGAGCGAGCGCGTAAGAGCGAAAACTTTTCAATGATGCTGGGTATGGAAGGGTTTAAAAGATTGTTTGGTGCGACAGACCCTATAGTACGTTTGATCAGAAATCTCGGCGTGGATGCAATGAATCGTCATACTTTTATAAAAGCCCAAATTGCTAAAAAAGCGATGGGTCTACAGTAAAGCGTTCGCTTTATGTAGCGCCCGTTTTTTGCAGAAATCCGTTCAACATTCCTAATCGTGATTCGCGACATATTCGTATTTCTGTTTTTATCGGACAATAGCTCCGCGGTGACCGTCACGAATAAAAAGAGAATATACCGATGCCATTAAAATACTTATTCATCCTTCCGTTGCTAATTGTAGTGTTTAGTAGTCCAGTGAATGCCAGCGGGACCGTTAATTTTACGACCAAGATGCCTCCAGAGTTCGAGTTTTGTGGGAAGAAAGTTGGCCGCGGCACGCCTGAGTATGATGCCTTGTTTAATTGGTTTAATAACAACACTACGGGTTGGTACGAGTCTAATTTACCCTATGAATTAGGTTTGACGTATATGTCGCAAACGTTTCGGGTTAATTTGATGGATAACAAAGTGATTGTGAGTTATGCCAGTGCAACCTCGGTCGGCCAGTTGGTAAGAGCTGCAAAAACTTCAGGTTTTTCTCGTTTATGCAATAAGTAAGTACTTGCTATTCTGACCATTCAATTTCGTCAATAACTAGCCTAGCTTGTGCGCTCGTACAGTCTGTGAGCCTCATGAGTTGATTAACGCTGATTGGCCAATGTTCTTTGGCAAGCGTTTTTAGGTCTTTCAAATTTAATTCTGGTCGCTGCTTCTTAAGCAGATTTGCAACCCATAGCCAGCTTTCTTGTTTCGCTGACTCAATACTCTTTTGTAAGTTGATGGACTGTTCTGTATTGAGTTCGATTGTCCAATTTCGAGATCGTCCTCTACGCGTTAATGTCACACCTTGGTCCTTTATAAGGCATTTAAGATCCTGCGCATTTTCGACACGGCGAAT
>NZ_LWFI01001634.1:0-881 GCF_001635735.1 Oleiphilus sp. HI0067 | reverse complement strand
TTGTTGGTTCTGTGGTTGCTGCAGCCGTAATTCTTGATCCTGACCAAGAAATCGAAGGTTTAGCAGACTCTAAAAAACTGTCTGAAAAAAAACGCACGAAACTTGCTGACGAAATTAAGAGTAAAGCGCTTGCGTGGTCTATCGCTGAAGCAAGCCCAGCGGAGATCGATGAGCTAAACATTCTCCACGCCTCCATGTTAGCGATGGAGCGTGCGGTTAACTCTCTTAGCGTTCGTCCCGAGCATTTGCTTGTCGATGGAAATCGTGTTCCAAAGGGTCTCAATTGCTCAGCAAGTCCTTTAATAAAGGGGGATGCATTGGCGAAGTGTATTAGCGCCGCTTCTATTCTCGCCAAGGTATGGCGCGACGCTGATATGGTTCGTCTGGATGCTTGCTATCCTCAGTATGGATTCGCGAAGCATAAAGGCTATCCCACAAAGGCGCATTTTCTTGCGCTTGATCAACATGGTGTTTGTCCAGAGCATCGAAAGTCTTTTGCTCCCGTTGCAAAGTTGTTGCACAAAACTACTAGTTAGCAGGTTCTGCGTGACTTAGCACTTATATTGGATTTGCAGTAATTCACAAAACGCAAATTGGTCAAAAATATGACGCAAAGCTAGCATTATATGCGATGTAATTCCGTCTAAATTCCTGAGGTACGACTACGCTTTTCTCACTGATACGAATTTTGGTGAGAATTAAGATGGTTTACCAAGCGACTCAAAACTTATTGAAAACCTCTATCCTAGCAAGCGTTTTAGGGCTCGCGGCATGCGGGGGTGGCGGTTCCGGCTCTGATGACGCTAGCGCGGCGCCTGTTGCAACCGCTGCATTGTCAGATGAGGTGTCTGTAAGTGGTCGCGCAGTCAAAGGTGTCATCA
>NZ_LWFI01001633.1:0-799 GCF_001635735.1 Oleiphilus sp. HI0067 | reverse complement strand
GGCGTTAAAATTTCTTCCGTCGCCACTTCTCGAAGATGAAGTAGATTTGATAAGTATTCATTCTCTTGCGAGACAATCGTGCCGTCTTTTTGGCCAAGTGAGGCAAGCGCTAAAATTTCATCACGCGTAATCACATTGTCTTTGTCTTTACTGAATAACTTGGTCAAGCGCGTCGACAGCCACACTAGCGGGAACACAATTTTCACTAACCAAGAGATAGTAAAAGACGCCGGCACAGCAAGTTGCCGCCAATAGGTCGCGCCCAATGTCTTAGGAATAATCTCAGAAAAATACAAAATAGCTAAGGTGAGTAACACCGCAATCAGTGTTTCCCACTCGGCACCATAAACCTGAACAGCTTGAGACCCAACCCCCGCTGCGCCCATCGTATGCGCAAAGGTATTTAAGATCAGAATACTGGAAAGAGATTCGTCTAGTTTAGTCCGAACTTCGGCAATTTTAGCGCCCAGTTTTGGCTTCTCTGATTGAATAGTTTCGCTGTAGCTAGGGGTAATCGATAAGAGAACAGCTTCTAAGATAGAGCATAAGAACGATACGCCAATCGCGATCGCAAGATAGAGTAATAATAGGGTCATGTATTTTTTCCAAGCACTTGAGGCTCTAATGTAGCAAATTGCAACACAATCAACTATGCCAATTCCACTATTCTAAGTGAATGGATGCTAATCTAATTAACACAAGGCCAAAGCGCTCAAAACAGTGTAGTGTATGTGCTATCGATTCAGCATTTCACATTGCGACGCTTCACGAGACCAAGCTATGTTTTTCATCCGTTTGT
>NZ_LWFI01001632.1:0-1329 GCF_001635735.1 Oleiphilus sp. HI0067 | reverse complement strand
CTAAGCCTGTTAAAGATACACCCGCATTGGCAAACGCAAATATCGGCAAAATAAAGAAGGCTACCCAGGGATGGAAGTCATGCTCGAGTTCTTTCGCCAAACTTAAGCCGTTGTCGTTTGTTTGATAAAGCGGAATAAACCATGCGATAGCAAAGCCTGCCAATGTTGCGTGCACGCCTGATTTTAATACCGCGACCCAAACAACTGTGCCGACAAGCAGGTAGGGCGCAACCTTCGAAACTTTCATACGGTTGAAAGCAAACAATACGATTAGCCCCCATGAAGCGACGATTAATGAGGTAGTTGAGAGTTCACTAGAGTAAAAAATCGCAATGATCACGATCGCTCCGATATCATCGAAAATCGCGACAGAAAGTAAAAATAGCTTTAAAGACAATGGTAAGCTTTTTCCAAACAAACTAAAGAGGCCGAGTGCGAATGCGATATCTGTTGCGGATGGAATCGCCCAGCCACGAACCGACATCGGATCTTCACTATTTATCACCCAGTAAATAAGGGCGGGTATTGCAATACCGGCCACAGCGCCAATAGCCGGCAGAAGTACTTGATCAAAAGAAGATAAGCTGCCTTCGATCATTTCTCGTTTAACTTCCAAGCCTACAACGAGAAAGAAGATCGCCATCAAACCGTCATTGACCCAAAGTAGAAGCGGTTTGTTGATAATAAAATCGCCAAATGACACTTGGATCGGAATATCTAAGGTGCCGTAATACACGCCTTGTAATCTGGTATTGGCAAAAATAAGCGCTAACACGGCGGCTGCAATCAATAACACCCCGCTTAGGGCGTCATGATCGATCATGTCTTTAAAATCTTTGGAATCGTGTGTTTCTTGACGGTCTTCGTGGTTCATCCATCTCTCCGCTTGTTCCCAAGCAATAGGAATAGTCGAATATTTATAAAAAACATTCGGTTTTAACGAATTTTAAGCGAGGAAAGGGCTCCTTGGAATATCTAAAAACGTAATGTTGTACTTGAGCTTGTGAATTTTTGTACTTAGCTGTAGGGCCCAAAATCAAAAAGGGCGCTGACATGAAAAAAGGTTTGATGGTGAGTTCTGTGATCGTTGGATTATTTGCTTGCAGCAGTAGTTCGGGACCTGACGCACCAGAGAGTATTCATATCAATACAGACTTGAGCGCATTGTTGAGTGATCATGCGAAAGTTGGTTCCACACATACTTTTTAAAGGCATGTTGACAGGTGTTGGTTGAATAATTCCGGAGCTATTTACCCACGCGTGAACTTATTTAGATGCTTTTGTTCTTTAGATATAAACCAAAATAAAGCATGGACTCGTAAAGCAAAT
>NZ_LWFI01001631.1:0-1640 GCF_001635735.1 Oleiphilus sp. HI0067 | reverse complement strand
GCGTAGGGCTGAGTCTTTGTTGGTTGATTTGCCACATAAGGCATCAAATGACGATAAGCACTTTGTTATGTTCACGGGTGCAGTACCAGAAAATAAGGTGTTTGAATCTGCCTTAAAGAAACTCGGAATGAGCCATGTTGTTTTGAGTAAGTTTGATATTTAGAGCGGGACATCGAAAACAAAAAAGCGGCTATTGAGCCGCTTTTTTGTTTGTAAGGTGAATGCTTAAAGCTCTAGGCAATTTTCGCGTGAGGGCTTTCGAGTCGACTAAGTATCACTTCACCAGGTTCTGCTCTTCCGAAATAGAAACCTTGAAGTTCTTGGCAACCTAAATCTTTCAAATATTGAAGTTGTACTTCTGTTTCTACGCCTTCAGCGACGATATTGAGCTTCAAGCCGTGAGCCATATTGACGATGGCGTTAACAATACAGGCATCGCCCATTGTCTCTTCAATGTCTTTTACAAAGCTTTGATCAACCTTAAGTGTGTGGATTGGCAACTTACGCAAGTAATTGAGGGATGAATATCCAGTGCCAAAGTCATCGATCGCAATGGTTACTCCGTGCTCAGATAAGCGATTGAGCTTTTTGGTCATCTGATCAAGGTCATTCATGATCGCGTTTTCGGTAATCTCAACTTCTAGGTTTGTTGCAGGGAAGTTGTTTCTTTCAAGTGTCTCGAGCAAATGATCTACAAATCGCGGGTGCTCGACCTGCAAGGGTGAGAAGTTAACCGAAAGGCGAATGTTTGGGTGTCCGTTATTGATCCAGCCTTGTACTTCTTGGCATGCAGAATTTAATACCCACTCACTAATGTCCGTGAGTAGCTTTGTTTCTTCTGCCAAAGGCAAGAACTCACCCGGGAATACCAAACCGCGAGTAGGGTGTTGCCAGCGCACTAGCGCTTCTACACCAATAACATCGTTCGTTTTTGCATTAATCTGTGGTTGGTAGAATACCTTGAATTCGTTGTTTTCTAATGCTCTGCGAATCTCTCGTTCGAGCTTAATGCGGTTTGAGTCAGCTACTTCCATTGAAGGGCTAAAGAACTGGTAACCGTCTTTTCCGCGCGATTTCACGTGGTACATCGCTACATCGGCATTTTGAATCAATTGATCTACTGTGTCGCCAGCTGTCGGGAACATAGAAATGCCGATACTAACGCCAACGAATACTTCGTGTTCGCCCAGAATAAATGGTTCTTTAAGGGTGTTAATGACTTTCTTAGCGATAATGCGAGCATCTTCAGCGCTATTTATATTTGGTAGTAATAGCGTAAATTCGTCTCCGCCAAACCGTGAAAGGGTGTCGCATTTACGAATAACGTTATCCAGTCGCATTGATACGGCTTGCAGTAGACGGTCACCCATTGCATGGCCGAGCGAGTCATTAATCACTTTGAATCGATCAAGATCGAGGAACATGACCGCTACTTGGTTGTCATTGCGTTTGGCTTGCGCCATGGCAAGGTTGAGTCGATCTTTAAATAGTGAGCGATTTGGTAAGCGTGTTAGCAGGTCATGATATGCCTGAAAGTTAATAAATTCTTCGGCTTCTTTTCTTTCTGTTATGTCGCGCGCCGTGCCATAAGTGCCGACAACCTGCAGAGACTCTTCGCCATTGATTTTCACTTTTCTCTC
>NZ_LWFI01001630.1:0-1172 GCF_001635735.1 Oleiphilus sp. HI0067 | reverse complement strand
TCAATCGATGCGCGTTCAAGCTGTTCAAAAAACTCGTTGTTGATGCCTTTTGTCCATAAAATAGCTGCATGGCAGGTACCCATTGCTAAAGCTTTTTGACATAGCGCATCACCGGATATTTGCTTGTTTGATCGAAGAACGATTATTTCATTGAGATCTGTTTTTCGTTCAGATTTCCATCGATGCAGTAGTTCGCTAGGCGGATCTATTAATGCGAGCCAGCGTTGTTCTTGATTCAGCTTTGTAAGCATAGGCAATAGCATTTGAACACTATCTGCTTTTGACTTCGCGATAATAATCTCTGTTACGTTCGCTTCTTTTTTTGCGCTATTTGGAGCGTCTATTTCAATAAACGAAGTATTAAGTGCCTTGTCGTTAAAACCTAGATCTTGTTGGATGTATGCTTCATTCATTGGATTGTATCCTTTCTGATAACGCCAACGGCTAAACCTTCAATTGCGAGATGCTGTTCTTTCAGATCAACAACGATTGGTTGAAATTCTTCATTCTCAGCATGCAGTTCTACAGTATGTTTGTTTTTGAAAAAGCGTTTTACGGTCACTTCATCTTCAATTCTCGCAACAACGACTTGGCCATTTTTAGCTTGCTCAGTTTTATGTACAGCTAATAAGTCGCCATCGAGTATCCCTATGTCCTTCATACTCATACCTCTTACGCGTAAGAGGTAGTCAGCTGAGGGATTGAAGAATTCGGGTTGCAGGGTGCAGTAATCTTCGATGTTCTCTTCACCTAGAATCGGATTACCTGCAGCTACTTGGCCAACAATAGGTAGGCCATCATTCGCCGACTCATCTTGAGGTAGTCGAATGCCGCGACTAGCACCTGGAACAATCTCGATAGCGCCTTTTTTTGCAAGTGCTTTGATGTGGTCTTCTGCAGCGTTCGGAGATCGAAAGCCGAGAGCATTTGCGATTTCTGCACGTGTTGGTGGATAACCTGTTTCATCTACGTAGGTTTTTATCAGAGCGAGCACTTCGCTTTGTCGTTTGGTGAGTTTTTCCATGTCAATTACCGCAATTGGGTTATCTGTTTTTATATCCAGTATCTGTAAATGTATACAGTGTTTTTTTGTTTGTAAAGTTTATGGATAAATCTTTTCCAAGACTTGCTCTATTCGCAGATCGCAATTGCGGGCAGAATTCGCCCAATAA
>NZ_LWFI01001629.1:0-1076 GCF_001635735.1 Oleiphilus sp. HI0067 | reverse complement strand
AGCACGTTGAAGTTATCCTTGAAGCACCAGCACTACCTGGCGGGAAGACTCACCCACTCGTATCTGCGCTGCTTGAGCCTGTAAGTCATGGAATGTGGCCTTGGGTAATTCGATTAATCAATAGCACGCCCTCTTCGTCTTACGGGCAGATGTTCTTCGGCAAACTAAACCCACGAAAGAAAAAGTTATTACACAAGCTATTTACGGCAACAAAAGACCATCTCACTATTGTTCGTAACATTGAAAACTTATTCGCATGGATGGATAAAGCCGACTATTCAGCCTATGCACATCTGCGTCATGGAACATTCTTAATTCCTAAAGTAGATAGAATTCTCAATAGAAATCTGATGTTAAAGAGCGCTCTAAAAAGCCCAACATCTATCAGAGTGATCGAAACAGAAGCGTTAAGCCATTTTGTCACGCTAGATGATCGCAAATGGATTCCATCATTCGAGACCACGCCATCTGCTGAGCGAGCCGAACAGATCAAGCAAACCAAAAAGCAGCTCCGCATCGCTAATAGCTAGTCCCTACCCAGATCAAACCCCTTGCAACATTTGCGAGGGTGTTTACACTCTCGAAATCTTACATTTGTGCGAGTCAACATGTACCGAGAGCGTATAGCGGAAACACCAGCCAAAAGCCCTGAAGCTCTGCATCTAAAATCGTTGATGCTTACTTACCACGATTACCAATTAAATAGCTTGTCGCATCAAGGTAGTGCAATGAAGTGCCGTCTTGCAGAATGGCAAACTGAGCGATTGAAAGCGACTCACGCAGATTTATACGACAATTTTAACTTTCGCAGCGGCATCGACTTTCTGTTAGAGGAGTTATACGGCGCACACGATTTCTCTGCCCGAGATCGAGACTTAGAGCGTATCTTCCCCAAATTACTTAAGCTTCTGCCGAAGAATTTAATCAATACGGTGGCCAATTTAGTTGAATTGAATTTACTTACTCAGCAATTAGATGATCAACTCGTACAATATTTAATGAGCATAAATGCTAGCGATATCAACGAGAGTCTTTATGTAGAGGCCTATCAGAAAGCCTCCACCGCACAGCAACGG
>NZ_LWFI01001628.1:0-1170 GCF_001635735.1 Oleiphilus sp. HI0067 | reverse complement strand
GGATTTTGTATTTGGCGTGGCTTATGCCGATGATATCGATAAGGTCAAAGCGATTATAGAGCGCGTTGTTTCGGCGGATGAACGCGTTTTGAGTGATCCTGAGAAAACCATTGTGCTAGGTGAACTTGCAGATAGCTCCGTTAATTTCACCGTGAGACTTTGGGCGAAGACTTCCGATTATTGGGGCGTTTATTTCGATACGCATGAAGCGATTAAAAAAGCATTTGATGCTGAGCAGATTTCTATTCCATTCCCGCAACAAGATGTATATTTGCATCAAGCATCGAACGACTAAATAATAACGAAATAATTAACCTACGAATTTCAGGTAGATATTGTTTTAAATGAAACAAACTTGTGAAATTCTTGAAATGGCCATTTTTTTGTGACGCAAACACAATGTTGAAAGTGGCCATCGTCACGCTTTAGTTTGGAATATAGGTGTAACGTGTTACTTGTCTTTCGTCGCTCTTAGGTAGTCCCCAATACCTAGGGGCGCAAAGACACACTTTTTGCTCTTAATAAAAAGACGAATTGGTGGAGGTAGTACGATGCCGGTAAAACAATTACAAGAATACCTCGATGCGCATAATATGACGTATCAAGCGATTGAACACTCTCCTGCATACACCGCAAAGGAAATTGCAGATTTAGTTGATGTTAAAAGCGAGCAGGTTGCCAAAACCGTTATGGTGATTATGGATGGCGTGCTCTCTATGATTGTCCTTCCAGCTTCTTGTCGTATTCGTATGGATCGATTTGCACGTGTAATGGGTACTGAACTCATAGATCTTGCTAGTGAAGAAGAATTTAAAAATCGTTTCCCAGAATGCGATGTCGGCGCGATGCCTCCTTTTGGTCGAATGTATGAAATTCCCGTTTATATGTATGAGGGCTTTAATGAAGGCGGTGCGATCGTTTTCAGAGGTGGCCGCCATGACGAAGTGATTAAAATGGATTTCAAAGACTATAAGATGCTCGCTCAACCCATGACATTGAGCGAAGGTTTTGCACGTATCGGTGTTTCCAAGCCAGATTGGATGATGCGCCGCAAAGCTGGCTAGCGTGTGTAAATAACGAAGTCCTGATAATGTCGTCGTATGTGATATGACTGTGGCGCATTTATGGTTATGAAGTAACTGAGTTCTTCGATGCTATGGATGCGCTTGT
>NZ_LWFI01001627.1:0-987 GCF_001635735.1 Oleiphilus sp. HI0067 | reverse complement strand
ACAACATTATCTTCAGGGGGAACATCCAATTCTGTGTTTTTTATTATTTGTTCCAATATTTGGGGTTTGTGTAAATAAAAGCCTTGCGCAAAATCGACACCAATTTCTTTTAATTTTTCATGAATAGGTGCACTAGTAACAAACTCTGCGATAGTCTTCAAACCAATGGTATGTGCGAAACTGTTAATTGATTTGATCATTGCATAGGAGAACTCATCTTCATCGATTTCTTTCACAAACATGCCATCAATTTTAATGTAGTCAATCGGCAGATTCTTTAGATACTGATAAGATGAGAGCCCCGTTCCAAAATCATCCAGAGCAAAGGCATACCCTTCGCATCGTAACATGGCAATGAACTCTTGAGTTTTCTCAATATTTTCAATAGCAGCAGTTTCTGTTATCTCAAACGTAATTTGCTCAGGTTTAACGGTATATTTGTGGGCAAGGGACAAAATAAAATCACCCAACTTCCGATCGGAAATTGACTGCCCTGACAAGTTAATTGCCACATGCATATTTGGTGTAAGTTGCGAAAAGACCCGATCGATTACCCAGCGATCTATTTTCGGCATTAGCTTTGAACGCTCAGCCACTGGTATAAATAAACCGGGAGGAATGTTCTCACCATCCTCCGATTGAAGGCGCAGGAGCGCTTCGTAATGGCATCGATTATTGCTGTCGTTTACAGGGCTGATTCTCTGAAACATCAGAAAAAAATGATCGTTCGCAATAGCCTCATCTAAAATACTTAGCAAATTCCTATCTTGCATGAATAAGGCATACTCACTTTTTGATGAATCCATGACATGAATACGATTTTCATTATCGCCTTTTGCATAACGGCACGCCGCGTCGGCGCCGTTAATAAGTTGGCTGACATCAGAATAAAGTGCCTTATCAATTGGAGCGATGCCAGCCGATAAGCTCACACTTAATGCTCGGCCTAGGTGAACTAAATTAATCTTTTCTACTTTTTTTAGAATA
>NZ_LWFI01001626.1:0-948 GCF_001635735.1 Oleiphilus sp. HI0067 | reverse complement strand
CATAAGGGTCCACGCTGCGCTGAACTCGAAGCAATAACCGCAAAGAAAAACTGCCAGAAGCGATTCATTTTATACGCTCTGTGCGCGAAGTACCGGTGGTATACGGCGGTAATCGCGTACATTCTCAACCAAAAAAAGCCCAAACAAATAGCGACCCCAATCGGACTCCAGCCGAGCCAAATCAAATTCAGACATGCGACATGTACAATGATAAAAGGCAAACATCTCAACCAATTAATGTCATTTGGTTGACCTTTTATTTGCTCCGCACTTGCTTCAGCATCAAACCAAAGCACGACGGACATCGCCAATTTCCTCAAAGAAAATCGGCTTTCACTTATATGTGTTTTCACTTAAATATCCCAAACGCTTGACCCGAGCGAGATGCTCGGGCGATAAATCCGTTGACACTAACTAAACGTCAAACAAGAACCATTGGATTTAAGATGTGAGGAGACTTTCGCTTTCATTATTGGACAACACACCTTCAGTAGACGTGAGAATGGTTCTCAAAAGAGCATTTGCACTTAAAAATGCTGATTCAACACCATACTCGGATTCCACCGAAAAGTAATCCCCACAGGCAGACAGCTTAATCGAGGCATCATCAAAGAAAGACCCCATCAAGCGATTAGAGATAGTAGGACGAGCATACAACCATCGATGAACATGCGCCTTTCCTAGAGCATTGCGCAAAACAACTGAGTCCAGATCCACGACATCGGCCAAGGATTCTAGCAATACCGTTTCGACATCTGAAGCACTGACATTGAGATTCCGAGCCGCCCATGACTCAGAGCTGTGTAGCGTCATAACCAACAGGCTAGCATCAATATTCCGATCTGGCTTACGCGATTCAACCGACACCAGCCCTATGACGTCACTTTGGATTGACCCAATTTTCTCTAGCATCTTTACTGTCTCAGCATCAAGAACACGCTTATCAAA
>NZ_LWFI01001625.1:0-937 GCF_001635735.1 Oleiphilus sp. HI0067 | reverse complement strand
CGTATTCACCGAGTGGTTTGGCCTCTCACCAAAGCAATTCTTGCAAACCATATCAAGATCGAAAGCCAAAGAGCTTCTGCCTAACCATTCTGTAGCTGAGACTGCAGACATGCTCGGCTATTCTTCTGAAAGCAGGCTGTACGACAACTTTGTTCGTATCGAGTCCATAACACCTGGCGAGTATAAATCACGAGGTAAAAATCTTGAGATAACATTTGGTTTTGCTCCAACTCCATATGGGGATGCTCTTTTTGCTTCGACCCAAAGAGGGATTATGAAACTCGCGTTCACGTCATCTTCGCAGAGTCGAGATGATTTGATCAATGAACTGGAGTCAGAATGGCATAACGCAGAGTTTATTCGCGAGGACAACCTCGCTAAAACGCTAAACCAACAAGTCTTTTCTAATCGTGAATCGAACCAAAACGTAACCTTATTTGTTAAAGCAAGCGTCTTTCAGGTTAAGGTTTGGGAAGCTTTATTAACGATTCCTGAAGGTGAGCTGCGAACATATCAACAAATCGCGGAAGCTTCTGGTAACGTCAAAGCTGCGAGAGCAGCAGCTTCAGCAATCGCAAACAATCCTGTTGCGTGTCTTATACCCTGTCACAGAGTTATTAGAAGCTCAGGCGTTTTGAATCAATATCGATGGGGAGCGGATCGAAAAGCAGTAATGCTTCTTAGGGAATCTGGTAATAGAATTTTAAATCAATAAGAATCTTGGTCAGCGTTAACGCCAAAGATGAACGAAACCCTGACCAAGAGCATAAACCGTATTAAGCGGTAGCCATTTTGTTTGCTTTACGCGGTTTCAAGTGTCCCCACTTCAGCATATCTTCGACTGCAGCCTCGACACTCTCTTTTATAGAAATGTATTTGATCCCCAATTCGTTTATAGCCTTAGCGTTGTCAAAATTCATTTGCTGGCCGATATGTG
>NZ_LWFI01001624.1:0-770 GCF_001635735.1 Oleiphilus sp. HI0067 | reverse complement strand
ATACTGTTCGATTTGTTGCGGCGTATCAGTACAAGCAATCGTTGGATGCCCTAAATAGCCACACGGGCATGGATTCATGGCAGCAATAAATTGAAAATTCGCAGGTAAGGTAATTTGATGCTGTGCGCGCGCGATCGAAATCGCATTCGACTCTAAAGGCTCTCGTAGCATCTCAAGACTATGCCTCGAGAACTCTGGCAGCTCATCCAAAAATAAAACACCCTGATGCGCTAAAGACACTTCACCGGGTTTAGGTTTAGCGCCACCTCCTACAAGAGAAACTGCCGAACACGAATGATGAGGTGAACGAAATGGTGGTGTAAACCAATCCCCCTCATCTCTCGGAGTATTGGTTAAGCTATATAAAGCGGCTACGTCGCGTGCTTGTTTGATATTAAGTTGAGGCAATATGCCGCTGATACGCGAAGCAAGCATACTTTTGCCTGTTCCTGGCGGACCAAATAACAATAAGTTATGCCCTCCCGCTGCAGCTATCTCTAGCGCTTTACGCGCAGAATACTGACCAAGAACATCCGACAGATCATCTATTTGAGCATCTAGGTCTTGATCAGAAGTTTCTGCAGTATATCGGCATGTCGTTGCACGCTCAGGATCGCGAAGATATTCCACCAACTGCCGAAGGTCTTCTATGCCATAGATCGATTTTGCACCTAATAAGTGAGCATAACGGAGATCATCCTTCGCAACAAACACACGGTGGCTAGACTCGAGGCTTTCAATCAAAGAAGGTAAGACACCCGTGACGGGAC
>NZ_LWFI01001623.1:0-702 GCF_001635735.1 Oleiphilus sp. HI0067 | reverse complement strand
TTACCTTACGAACACCGTATTTGATACCTTCAACAATTTGCTCTACTGGAACGCCGTACGTTTCAGGGATTTCGCCACCGTACTCGTTGATCACTGCAAGCCACTCTTGCGGTACAGATGATGAACCGTGCATAACAAGGTGGGTATCTGGAATGCGTTCATGGATCGCTTTGATGCGGTCAATCGCAAGAATATCGCCAGTTGGTGGGCGAGTAAATTTGTAAGCCCCATGGCTTGTGCCACATGCAATCGCCAGTGCATCTACTTGAGTTTGTTTTACGAAGTCAGCTGCTTCTTCCGGGTCGGTCAACATCTGATCGTGCGTCAAAGTGCCTTCAGCTCCAATCCCATCTTCTTCACCGGCTTGGCCCGTTTCAAGAGAACCTAAACAACCAAGCTCGCCCTCTACAGACACACCGCAAGCGTGGGCCATTTCGACTGTGCGACGGGTTACATCGACGTTGTATTCATAGTCTGTTGGCGTCTTACCATCTTCACCAAGTGAACCGTCCATCATGACTGATGAGAACCCAAGTTGGATCGAACGCTGACATACTGCCGGTGATGTACCATGGTCTTGGTGCATAACAACAGGAATGTGCGGAAACTCTTCTGTCGCAGCAAGAATCAGATGACGAAGGAAAGGCGCGCCTGCATATTTACGGGCACCTGCAGAAGCTTGAACGATTACTGGGCTGTCTG
>NZ_LWFI01001622.1:0-1229 GCF_001635735.1 Oleiphilus sp. HI0067 | reverse complement strand
ATGTTTTTGTCATCAAGAAGCATGCATTTAGATTGACCTGCATAACTTTTTGCCATACTTCAACTTCGTATTGCTCTATTGGTGTCATTGAACCAAGCTGGCTAGCGTTATGAACAAGCCCGTCTAGTCGCCCAAACTCTTGATCGATGACATCAGCAATTTTGTGATAGTCAACTTCAACAGCACCTTCAAGATTTACTGGGAGAATAGCTGGTTCAGGTAGCTGTTCGGATACGATCTGATCGTATACAGCTTCAAGCTTTGTGGTGGTTCGTCCTAATAAAAGAACTGTCGCGCCTGCTCGTGCATAGCTAAGTGCGATTGCCTTTCCTATGCCTTCGCCTGCACCTGTAACCAGGATAACTTTGTTAAGTAGTAGGTTTTCAGGTGCTTGATAATCGTGCATGGTTACGCCTATTCGCAGAAGAGTAAAGATCGCAATTTTATTGAGATTAATGCAACTTGTCATTGTGTTTTGTTTGAATAATCATAAGACACAACAATAAAGATAAACGTGAGGGTAATATGCCGCAGCAATCGATTAATATGTCATTCCAATTCAATAAACCTCTTGCAACTGTGTTCGCTGATTTAAGTAATCACGAATTATTTGGGAAAATTTGTGGCATTAAGATGACTACAATTCAACAAGGTGAAGATGGTGCGTGTGGGCTTGGTTCAGTCCGTAAAATAAATATTGGGCCGCTTCCGTCTTTTGAAGAAACGATTACTGAATTTAAAGAAGGCGAGTTTATTGAATATAAGATCACGCGAGGAAGCCCAATTAAGAACCATGTGGGAACTTTACGATTCAAAGAACAAGGCGACGGTTGTTCCCTTGATTATCAGATTAAGCTTGAATCAAAAATACCCTTTACAACAGGGCTGATCAAAAGCGTGCTAAAGCAAGGCATCTCGAAAGGCATTTCTTCGTACGCGGCGGCGTAAGATATTTATCGCATAAGTGTATGAATGGTAGATCCTAGCTCTTCAGGATCTACCGGTTTAGATAAAAAGCCATTCATTCCGGCTTCTAGACACATCAACTTAACCTCTTCGTCTGAATTGCCGGTTAATGCGACTATTGGCGTGATCTTATGATCTGCGTCAGCATACCTCGCCGTATAAGCTTGCTAGCTTTAAATCCATTCAATAACGGCATGTGACAATCCATTAGGATTAAACCGATATCATGCTGCTTGTCATTGATTAGTAGGTCAAATGCGAGA
>NZ_LWFI01001621.1:0-940 GCF_001635735.1 Oleiphilus sp. HI0067 | reverse complement strand
GCTATTAAATACTTGCGTTGGCTCAACAAACGTTTTGATGGTAATTGGATGCACGCACTCGCTTCCTATAACACTGGACCTGGGCGTGTTAGCAAATCAATCAAACGAAACAAAAAAGCGGGAAAGCCCACTGACTTTTGGTCATTAAAGCTACCAAAAGAAACGCGCGCTTACGTTCCTAAACTAATTGCGATGGCTAAAATTGTTGCCGATCCATCAAAGTATGGACTTGAGCTCAAACCCATCGCGAATCAAAAATACTTTAATGTGATCGCACTAGATTCGCAGATTGACCTTGCTCAAGCGGCTTCATTAGCTGAAATTGATATAGAGGAAATCTATCAACTCAATCCGGGATTAAACCAGTGGGCGACACCTCCTGCCGGCCCACACCGCCTTTTACTGCCTAGCAGTATTTCAAAATCATTCGAAGAGAAGCTATCGCAACTCCCCAAAAAACAGCGCTTAACTTGGGATAGCTATGTCGTGAAACGTGGCGACGCTCTGGGTACTATTGCTAAAAAATTCCACACGACCCCTTCATTGATTCGACAAGTAAACAATATTCGCGGCAATACTATTTACCAAGGCCAAAATTTACTAATCCCCGTGGCGTCGAAGAACAAGCATTTCTACAACATGAGTGAGCAAAACCGTATCAGCTCCGCGCAGACGAAAGTCAGGGGTAAGAACGGAGCCAGTAAGGTTTTCTATAAGGTGAAATCTGGAGATACCTTCTGGGATATAGCTCGCGCGCACAAAGTAGGCGTTCGCCAGCTAGCAAAATGGAATGCAATGGCACCTGGAGATGTTCTTCGTCCAGGTAAAACACTGCTAATTTGGTCGAATACAGCTGCGCAAAAAGCCTCAGCAAAACCTGCTTCAACACGTTATCAGCCTTCGATAGCAAGCTCGTATGCCCCGAGAGATAAGCTCAAAA
>NZ_LWFI01001620.1:0-13663 GCF_001635735.1 Oleiphilus sp. HI0067 | reverse complement strand
GGTTAACCTAGGCAACGCAACGGGTCACCCTAGCCGTATCATGGATGGTTCTTTCGCGAACCAAGTCTTGGCACAAATCTATCTTTGGGAAGCTAAGTTTGCAGACCTTCCAGAAGCTGAGAAAGCACAAAACGTTTACGTTAAAGTACTTCCTAAGAAGCTTGATGAAGAAGTTGCAAAAGACATGGTTGAAGGTTTCGGCGGTGTATTGACGCAATTGACCCAAGAGCAAGCGGATTACATCAACGTTCCTGTTGACGGCCCATACAAGCCGGAGTCTTACAAGTATTAAGTCTGACGTTTTACGTTAGATTAAAATAGAAAATTGGGGTCTGGGTATTTTTACTCTGCCCCCATTTAACTCCATTTGAGAAACATTATGGAAACCCAAAAACAATTTAAGCGCCGATTTAGCTTTGAATTCTTTCCGCCAAAAACGGAAGAAGGTAAAGCAAAGCTGCAGGTCGTTCGTGACGAACTAGCGCGCCGTAAACCTGATTTCTTTTCAGTGACATACGGTGCAGGCGGTTCAACACAAGAGCGTACCATCGATGCGGTGCTTAACTTCCAAGATCAAGGCATTTCAACTGCGCCTCACCTCTCTTGTGTAGGTTCGAGCACACAAGAAATTGCGAGCTTGCTTGATTTATACAAAGAGCGTGGCGTTAATCGAATTGTTGCCCTTCGTGGCGATCTGCCATCAGGTATGGGCGGTTCTGCAGGCGAATTGAAATACGCAAACGAACTTGTTGAATTTATTCGTGAACACAGTGGAAATCACTTTAACATCGAAGTTGCTGCTTACCCTGAGTTCCATCCTCAAGCTCCAAGTGCAGAAGAAGACTTAATCAACTTTAAGCGTAAGGTTGATGCCGGTGCGAATAGTGCGATTACACAATACTTTTATAACGTCGATTCGTACTTCTACTTTATCGATCGTGTTGAAGCGATGGGCGTCAATATTCCAGTCGTCCCTGGCATTATGCCTATCACGAACTACACGAACTTGGTTCGTTTTAGTGATATGTGTGGCGCAGAGATTCCTCGTTGGATCCGCAAGCAACTTGAAGCGTATGGTGATGATAAAGCCAGTATCCTTAAATTTGGCGAAGAGGTTGTCACACGTATGTGCGAACAACTCATCGATGCAGGTGCACCAGGCATTCATTTCTACAGCATGAACCAAGCTGAACCTTCTCTGAAGATCTGGGATAACCTAGGCTTGAGCGATAAGGAAAAAATCAAGTTTTAAGGTTTAATCAGCGATAAAACTTTCTATTCAAAAAGAGCGCACCAGCGCTCTTTTTTTATGCGCAGCTAAACAAAGTAAAGTGGCGTCGCGTAGAGGCCATTGGGGCGAAACGCCGATCTTAATATTTCTCGGGGAGCGCAATGCGTCATCCTCATTAGATAACTCATCACAGGCAACAGCTTTATATTACGTGTAAATTTTGCATCAACTTGCAGGCTATCAAAACTCTCTAAAGTTTCCGGTAATTGCGGAGGAGGTAATTTCTCCCAGCCTGCTTGGTTCAATGCGTAAAGCTGGAACAGTAACTGTTCCCATAAACCAGCCTCGCGTTCAACGTCCTTATAGTCGACACACAATTCGCCACGCATTGCTTCTAAAAGGTTTCCATAGATCACCTTGGTAGAAATCTTTTGCATCGCTTTGTGAAACTGCGATCTTTTTAAATAGAGAGCACGAGCGTTGACTAAGACTAGGGTGCTATGTGGAGCATATCGATAAAAAGACTTGCTGTAGCACAGTGGGTTAAATGCTGTACAAAACAACGATTTTGAATGCGGCGCTTTTGTTCGGTCGTTTTGAAGTTTACCAATCACAGGGTTAGCAATACCCTCCTCTTGATTCGATGAAATATAGTTTTTGAGTTTTAAGAACATCGATGCTGCTTGTCTTTTGCCTCCGTTCGCTTGCAAGTGATAAGCCATCGATAAGCACCAAAATGCCTTAGTTGCATAATCTCTTGCATCATCGTGATTAGACCAATCATGAGCAGGTATTAAGATCAAACGTTCAATTGGTTTTCCCTCAACTGTTTTAGAATAAAACTCGCGTAAAATTCCAGCGAGGTATGCAGCGCCTTGCCTATCAAAGGTCAACGAACTGGGGAGCTGATAGTAACTTGCTTCACCCGGAGCATAAGGGCAAACAGTTTCTTTGTTTGCAATCCAATGTCTCAGTGCATGTTCTTTTCTCTCAGCATTCGAGGTTTCTTTGTTATCACTTTTTATGTGTTGAGAGTTTAATTCCATGTCTACTCGACCTTTGTGTGACCTAGCACATTATCAATTTTTTGTTATCACTAAATTCCTATCAGGAATTTAGTATGAGAATGATTCATTGATGAATACAGCGAATTTTTGACACAACACTTGTGAATAAAATTCTGCAATATACAAAGGGACGAGGAATGAACAATTACGAAGCATTCGATGCGGTCGTCACGCACGGCAGCTTTACTAAAGCCGCTAAACAACTGCATCGATCTCCTTCAGCCATCAGCAAACTCATTGCCCAGTTAGAAGAACAACTCGGTATCCAGTTATTTGACCGCACAACTCGATGTTTAAACCTCACTGAAGCGGGAAAGCTTTACTCGGAAAGATGCAAAGAGATTGTGCAAAAGATGGATGAGGCTGAAACCGAACTGCGCGAATTTTCTGGTGAGGCTGTCGGCAAGATCCGTATTACATTCCCGAATGCCTTGTCCTCTTCCCCTATTATTCCTGTTCTAAGTGAATTCACTGCTCGCTATCCCAAAGTGAGCTTTGACTCAAATGCCTCTATTGAAAAAAAGAACCTGACTGAGGACGACTACGACTTTGCTTTTCGTCTAGGGACGCTCGAAGACTCAGGCATGATTGGCATCAAGCTTTTTGATATAGAACCAGCCTTCGCCGCCAGTCAAGCTTTAGTCGAGCAATACGGAAAGCCCAAACATATCTCTGACTTGACCAATTACCCTCTGCTCATTCCGAACAACATTCCAATCAAAAAGCTTCTAACACACGAGGACAGCCCTATTCCTCATCCAACAAATTTAGTACATACCGGTGTTGATATAGCGACATTTTTGAACCTTGCCTCATCTGGCTTCGCAGCCAGTTTTTGCTTTCAACATATGCTAAAGCCGTTCATCGAAAAAGGCTCTCTCATAGATATCACGCCTCCTGATGTCGCAAGCAAAATCCCTGTGTATCTGATCTACAAAAACTATCAATACATGCCGGTGAAACACAGATGCTTTATCGATCTATTCAAATCAGCGTTTATCGATTCACCATCATATTAAACACGTAATTTGGTGTCATGAATTTCGCTAGAAAGTAGGCAGTGGTGTGCAGCATGAATTACACTACGCATCTTTCTAATGTCTGGTCGCCAGATTGAAGCGCACGAAAAGGCCCGCTATGCGAATCCCCAATATTTATGTCTCTACCAATCTAGATGATAACGCGTCGATCACACTTGATGATCAAGCTGCTCAGCACATCATAAAAGTATTGCGTATGAAGAAAGGCTTTGCGCTGCAACTATTCAATGGAGACGGCTATTACTACCCTGCGACGATCGCAACAATTGATCGACGTAATGTCACGGTACAAACCAAAGATAGAATCTTCTGCGAGTCAGAATCAAACCTTCATACACATTTAGCTATTGTCATGTCTCGTGGCGATCGAATGGATTACGCTATTCAGAAAGCATGTGAGTTGGGCGTCAATCAAATCACGCCATTAACAAGCGAACGCTGCGAGGTCCGCCTTGATAACCAACAAGAAGACAAGCGCATTAAGCGTTGGCAACAAATAGCTATTAGTGCGTGCGAGCAATGTGGTCGTGCAACGGTGCCGTCGATCGCACAAGTAGAGATCTTAGATCACTTCGTAAACGCGAATGCAACAAACAAAGTGATAAAGCTAGTATTGCATCATCGTGACACTCAAGACTTGGCAACAGTAAGTCCATCACCTGAGCGCGTCATCATATTGATTGGCCCCGAGGGTGGACTTACGAGCGATGAAATAAACCACGCGACACAGAATAACTTTATTGCCTGCACGCTTGGTCCTCGCGTATTGCGAACAGAGACCGCGCCGGTAACTATTTTGTCTGTGTTGCAATGGTTGTGGGGTGATTTCAATTAAGCGTATAGCTGCGTTTAAAAATTACTACTGATATTAAAGTGATGGATTCACGATTACACTCTTAACAAGATCTGCCATAAAATCCAGACATTCACAGACTTCGTAGACTCACGTATCCATGCATTTCTACCGTATACTCATTCAATACTTAATGCCTTTCTTATCTAATAGGACTAATCAATGCCTAAATCATTTCTTGGCAAATGGACTCGCCCCGTTCTCATATTTCTCGTAGCAGTAGGTGTTATAGCGCTCCTCTTAGCGACTAAGCCCGAAGCACCAACACGTCCAAGTCTTGAGAAGGTATGGCAAGTGAGTGTGGCAAGTGTTGAGAAGATGACTGCGCAGCCGGAGTTTGAACTTTACGCACGCTCGGAGTCACCGCACCACGCTAACCTTAGTACAACACTCTCATCAGATGTCATTGCCTTACCCGCCTTAATCGGCGAAAAGGTAAAACAAGGCGACGTAATTGTTCAGCTTGACGATACCGACGCACGTATTGCGAGTACTCAAGCCCTTGCAGATGTTCAAGAATTGAAGGCGCGTATCAAATCAGAACATAACAGACACAAAGCCGATCAACGCGCGCTTCAAAGCGAACAAAGAATGTATGAGATCGCGAAGGATGCATTGGTTCGACAGCAGAAGCTAAACGCATCGCAATTAGTCGCAATTGAGCGCAAACAACTCGCCGAATCGAACGTCGCGCAATCTGAATTAGCAGTCACCAATCGCGAACAGAGCATTCAAGACCACGAGCCACGTTTAGCGCAACTTCAAGCTCAACTTAAAAGAGCAGAAGCTAGACTTGAGTTGGCACAACGCGACTTAGGCAAAACAAAGATCACAGCTCCCTTTGACGGTAGCATCACCTCGGTAAATGTATCACCAGGCGAGCGTGTACAAGCAGGTGCAACCATTGCCACTATATTTGATACAGCAAAGGTCGAATACAAAGCTCAAATCCCGAACAGCGTTTTAGCTTCAGTTAGCACGGCAATAGCAATTGGAGAAAAAGTGCATGCCGTTGTCAAAAACAAAAACTTCGTATTGGATCGTTTGTCAGACTCAGCCAATCTAAGCCATGGCGGCCATGATGCGTGGTTCTCAGCCGAGGATTCATCCCAGATCCCGCTTAATCAGAGCGTTAAGCTAGTCATGAAGTTACCAGAGCAACAAGACGTCATAGCCCTCCCTATCTCATCAATTTATAGCACTAACCTCGTATTTAAAGTGGTCAATGACCGACTTGAATCACTGAACGTGGACATCATTGGTAACTTGTATAGCGATACACAAAGAGACCGAATTTTAGTACGCAGCAACCAACTGGAGGATGGCGACAGAATCATTACCACCCAGCTACCCAAAGCCATCAATGGCTTGAAAGTTTCTATTCAAGGCGCGGAGGTGGTTAAGTAATGGCGCTCGACACAGGGAAACACAAGCACGATTTAATCGGACGGTTCGCGCAGCACCGTGTTGCCGCTAACTTGTTGATGCTGATACTGCTGATCGCAGGAGCGGTATCTCTGCTCAAACTCAACACACAATTTCTCCCCTCATTTCAGCCCGATTATATTACAGTGCGTGTCATTTGGCCGGGAGCCAGTGCTGAAGACGTTGCTAAGTCCATTGTTACGCCCTTAGAACAGGAATTACGCGATCTTGATTACGTGAAAGAGATGAAGTCGACCTCGTATCAAGCAAGCGCTGTGATCAGCCTTGAATACGATGAAGGCACAGACATGGGACTTGCCCTCGATCAGGTAAAGGAACAGGTATCCTTGGTCCGGAATCTCCCGTCTGATGCGGAAGAACCCGAAATATCTAAAGTGGTGATCAATGAAGATGTCGCTACCCTAATACTATCGGCAGACGCCTCTCGCGATGAGCTTCGCCCGCTCGCTTACGACTTCGAACGTGAGCTAATTGCACGTGGTATCTCAAAGGTTGAACTTATTGGACTTCCCGCGCAAGAAATTGCAATCACGGTATCCACTCAGGACATTAACAGAATCGGAGAATCTATTCCTTCTCTCGGCAGGTCAATCACGAGCGCTAGCCAAGATATTCCTGCTGGCACCTCGGCAAAGGATGAAGTCGCACGAGAGCTGCGCAGCATTGAACAACGTCGCGACCAAGAAAGCTTTAAGGATCTTGTCGTGCTCACAGCTAAAAACGGTGAACGATTGCGGCTTGGCGAATTTGCGGAAGTAGAACGCCGCAACAAAGAAAAACAGGTCGAGGTATTTTACAAGCACCGCCCCGCCGTATTGATGAGAATATTGCGAACGCCCTCCTCTGACACACTTCAAGCCGCAGAGACCTTTAATACTTGGCTTAAAGAAACCAGTGAAAGCTTGCCTCCAACGGTGTACTTAGATTCATACAACGAAGCATATGTATTAATCGAAGACCGTATCAACCTACTTGTGAAGAACGGCATCGGTGGATTGATTCTCGTCGTCGCAATTTTATTTATCTTTTTAAATGGTCGCGTCGCGTTTTGGGTCACGATTGGTATACCTGTTTCATTCGCAGGAACGCTTGCTGTTATGTACGCAATGGGTGGTACCATCAATATGGTCAGCATGTTTGCGCTTATTATGGCCCTTGGGATTATTGTCGACGACGCCATTGTTGTTGGTGAAGACGCCCTAACTCACTTTCAAAAAGGTGAAGGTGCCTTGCAAGCTGCCGAAGGCGGTGCCAGACGTATGTTTGTCCCTGTTATGTCGTCGTCGCTAACCACTATTTCTGCATTTCTGCCTTTGATTATCATTAGCGGCATTATTGGTAATATTTTATTCGCCATTCCCTTGGTCATTATCTGCGTAATCATCGCATCACTCATTGAGTGCTTCTTAATTATGCCGGGGCACCTGAATCACAGCTTGAAAAAAATGGGGCACAACGCCAAAGAAAGTCGTTTTCGAGTGGCGGTTGATTCTAAGTTTAATGCCTTCCGAGACGGAACGTTTAGACAGCTCGCGACGAAAGCAATACAAAACCGGGGCACGACCTTAATGCTCGCAGTCTCTGTTTTTCTTATATCTATTACGCTCATCATATCGGGGCGTATCCAGTTTGAATTCTTCCCTCAACCTGAAAACCACGTGCTACTAGGCAATGCAAAATTTGCCGCAGGCACGCCGCCTGAGGAAGTACGCTCATTTGCTCGCAACCTAGAGGACGCATTGTGGCGTGCGAACGATCAACTGAAAGAGAAATACAACCGCGAAGATGACCTGATTGTCCATGCTGTATTGCGTGTTAACCAAGCGACCTTTGATGGAGGGCAAAGTTACCAGCAAGGAGAGCAATATGCCTCGCTACATGTTGAAACGGTCACGCCAGACTCGCGAGAAGTGCGCAACCCTGAACTAATTTCCGCGTGGAAAGATGCATTACAAATGCCTGATGGCGTTGAGCAACTTAGCATTACTAGTCCTCGCGGTGGTCCTCCTGGCAAAGACATCGATATATTCTTAACAGGCCAAAGCAGCGATATATTAAAAGCAGCGAGCGAAGAGCTTCAGGATGCATTAAAGGGCTATGTTGGCGTGAATGATATTCAAGATGACATCCCTTACGGCAAATCGCAATTTATATACGAACTTACCACGCAAGGTGAATCTCTTGGTTTGAGTGTTTCTGACGTAGGCAATCAACTTCGAGCGGGATTTGATGGCCAACTTCTTCAGGTGTTCTACGATCAAAATGAAGAAGTAGAAGTACGTATTTTATTACCAGATCAAGAACGCAATACCTCACGCACTTTAAACGGCTTCCCCATCGTCACAGCAATTGGCGACATTGTTCGATTAGACAACGTTGTAAGTTTAAGCTCTCGCAAGGGACTAGAGCTTGTACGACACACTGACGGACGATTTGGCCTGCGTGTAACTGCGGGTGTTGACGCGTCACTGAACAACGCAAATGTCGTGCTAGACGACGTTAGCGAACAATTCCTCCCAGAGCTAGCAGCGCGCTACGGCTTAGATTACGAGCTTAAAGGAAGAGCTGAAGAGCAACGCCAGACAGGCGCTGAAATGATGCTAGGCGCAAGTATAGGCATAACGCTTATTTACATTATTTTGGCGTGGGTTTTCGGTTCGTACTCATGGCCGCTTGCCGTGATTTTGGCCATTCCACTCGGCATTTCAGGTGCAATTTTGGGTCACTGGCTGCTTGGAATTAATCTCACCATGCTTTCGTGGTTTGGTTTCTTTGGCCTTTCAGGGATTGTGATTAATGATGCCATTATCCTCGTCACCTTTTACCGAGAACTACGAGAGCAAGGCCAAGCCATACAAGAAGCAATTATCAATGCCACCTGCTTACGCCTAAGAGCAGTCATGTTGACATCACTAACAACTATTGCGGGCTTGCTACCCTTGTTATTTGAAACATCACTACAAGCACAGTTCTTAATCCCTATGGCGGTCAGTATTTCCTTTGGCCTTGCATACGCAACAGTACTGATTCTATTTGTAATCCCAGCTCTGGTTTCCAAGATAGAGGAAATGCGCGAGAAAAGAGCAGGTAAGAGAAAACAACCGGAATTATCAACGATATAGCCCTTTAAACTCGTCAGAGAGTAGAGATTATATTCGCTCTACTCTCTTTCTGAGTTTCTGAGGTCTTGTATTCTTGACGGCGTAACATCCCTTTCCTATAACCATACTTCGTTTCTTTACGAGGTTCATCATGACCGTTATTGCGCCCACCACTGTCACCTTCTTCCAAAATTCACTAAATGAAAAATCTAAAATACTCGGCGCTATTGACTGGGATGGGAAAGTATTGATTATTTGCGAGCAAAGCCCTTTTCACCCTGTTGATCACATATGGCCTGACCAACCAGCTGATAAAGGCGAAATTGTCATTAACGATCACTGTTATACGCTAGAGGACTGCATTGTCGTCACCCAATCACAAGACGATGAACATTTTGAATTCGGTTCAGAGATTACGGCTAAGCGCTTTGATGAAGGTTGGAATTATCTTGTCGGCCACCTTATATCTACAGACATAACAGCAGATCATTTGATTGGGAAAGCTGCAGAATTAAAGGTAGATGAGAATTATCGAAACGCGCTAAACCTAGGGCATTCTGCTTGCCATCTATCTGCTCTCGCGCTCAATCAAGCGATGGAACTCTATTGGAAACGCGAGGTAACCGAGGACAGCCTCGGGCATCCAGATTTTGATAAGATGGCGATCTCAGATTCAAAGGTCACCGAGTTTAAATCGCGTGACGAATACCGCATTGGAAAATCACTTAAGCGAAAGCAAGGCTTTAAAGCGGCTGAAGCATTAGAACAGCTCGAAAACGTGCAAGCGCTAATAAATCAAACATTAGAAAGCTGGGTCGCGACTGGGGAATCAATCACCATGATTGCCGATGGGAATAAACTGAACGATACCAAGCGCTGGCAATGTCGCCTGAATGACAAACAAGCTGAGATCTTTTGTGGCGGATCGCATGCAGTGTCGCTAAAAGACTATCAAGCCATAACAGTAAAACTACAACTTAGTGACGATCAAGGGACGCTGACGATGTGCACCACAGCAACGCCAGCGTAGTCTAATACCCTAATTAGAAAGTAGATAAAGCGAATTAAACGAGATGCGCCCAAAGGTCGTATTCATCAGCTTCCTCAATTTCGACTTCAACGATCATTCCCACATCTAGGAAGGTAGCGCCATCGATAAAGACTTGTCCGTCGATCTCAGGCGCGTCACCCATCGTACGACCAACTGCGCCTTCGTCGGCAATTTCATCAATGATCACGAACTGCCGTGTTCCAACTTTTCGTTGCAAGCGGCGTGCAGAAATCGCAGCTTGCTTCTCCATAAACCGACGTTTACGGTCCTCTGCGACATTACTCGGAACATGATCTGGCAAATCATTCGCTGGCGCACCTTCAACAGGTGAATAAGTAAAACAACCAACGCGATCTAATTGTGCTTCATCCAAGAATTCGAGTAACTCTTTAAAATCTTCCTCAGTCTCGCCAGGAAAACCGACGATAAATGTACTGCGAATAGTTAAGTCTGGGCAGAGCTCCCGCCATTTTTTAATACGATCCAAAACCTTTTCAGAATGAGCAGGTCGTTTCATTGCTTTGAGTACTTTTTTACTCGCGTGCTGGAACGGAATATCCAAATAAGGAAGGATCTTGCCTTCGGCCATTAACGGAATAATCTTATCAACGTGCGGATATGGATACACATAATGTAATCGCACCCAAACGCCCAACTCACCCAGCGCAACAGCAAGATCTTGCATGCGCGTTTCTAATGGCGAGCCCGCGTTAAAATCAAGCTTGTACTTAACATCAACACCATAAGCACTCGTATCTTGTGAAATAACGAGTAGCTCGCGCGTACCCGCATTAACGAGTTTTTGTGCTTCTTCTAAAACAGAAGAGATTGGTCGGCTTACTAGATCACCTCGCATATGCGGAATGATGCAAAATGCACAACGATGATTACACCCTTCAGATATTTTCAGATAAGAAAAATGCGGTGGCGTTAATTTAACGCCTTGCGAAGGCACCATATCGCTGTAATGTTTTGCATCCTCGATTGGCGGAATATATTCATGAACAGTATTAAGCACAGTCTCATAATCAGCTGGACCACTCACACTCAATACATCAGGGTTTTGTTGCTTGATTAGATCCGCATCGGCACCCTTACCCATGCAGCCCGTAACAATCACTTTACCATTCTCTGACAGCGCTTCGTTAATTGCATCCAGTGATTCCTGCTTTGCCGCGTCGATAAAACCGCAGGTATTCACGACAACAACATCCGCATCTTGATAACTTGGAACGATGTCATAGCCATCTAATTGCAACTGAGTCAGCAATCGTTCTGAGTCCGCGAGGTTTTTCGGGCAACCTAATTGAACCAGACCTACTTTACCAGAGGACGAAACCTTAGCTTTATCATCAGAAGGATTATTAACTTCACTCATACTAACGAAATATCTCAATAAAAGACGGGATTGATGGCGCGGAAGTATAGCGGATCAGCACTTACGTTGCATTCAAGAATCCATCACCAGCACTACCCTAAAAGTAGGGTCGGTAGAGCCAGTTGTTAACGAATGTTACAAAGAAAGGCGAATTTTGTGGGACGCCGCACTATTTATGACCAGCTGGGCTATAAACGGTAGCATTTCTATATCATTTTCTTACATAAACATGGTGGCTAAGCCCTGATATTTATCTAATCTCACAATAACGGTAACGATTTTGCTTAAGAAAACGTGACTTAAGTAGTTTGTAGGTCGTTCACTTGCACAACAAAGCGTCAAATCGCACCAACTAATACTGTGCAAGGTTTACAAACCAAGTGACGAGTAGATGTTGCGAGAGCAACAAGAGAGATTAGCATGAGCAGAAGTTTAATTTATCATACGCAACTGACCAGAAATGGTACGGTTAGCGTTGAATCAGAATCAGGTAGTGTTAACACACAATTAGATGCAGTTTCAAAAAGCGGAATTGTTCTACACTGTGATTATCAAGCACTCGCAAATATTTTCCCTAAAACTCCATCTCTTTCCCCAAAGCAATCAGTAAAACTGGATGTTGATTTTGGCTTGCCAGAAGTCGGCCGAGTAACAACAACGTGTGATGTTGTTTCATTACGACGTCTATCTCGAGACACATTCGAATTACAGATGAACTTTGCGGAGTTAAATGATCGTGCTGTTCGCGCTGTTGAACATTACGTTGAAAGACAATTACGTATTTCTCAGAATGCAAAGGTGACTCAACTGAATACGATCAACCTAGAGACACTTAGCAGCAACGAAGAGAAAGTACGTCACGTAGCTTGAAAGCTTAAGCAGGATCGCTAATCTCCTGCTTTAACTTTTAGATTTTCGTATTAAGAACTGGAACGTCTTCTTTTTCTTGCGCTTGTTTTGTCAATGCAGAAACAAGTTCCGCCTCAGGACGAGAAATACTGCAAGCGCTCATCAATTCTTCAACACTTGCTCCCATCCGTACTAAATGCCCTGCTTCTGAATAACTGACTTTAACGGGATCGTTACGATGTATCTCTTCGACGGATATCTCCAAGCTATCATGCTTATCAACAACACCCTGAATGCGCCTTCCCATACCAAGAGTTGAGTGGCTTAAGGCATTAAATTCTTTAGATAGCGCATCAATTTTTTTGATTAAACGTTTTTCTACCATGGCTTGTTTGCGCAAGGTAATGCCGCACGCAGCTAAAGCAAAGATGGATGAACACGCTAACACTAACATTAGCGGATCAAGGATAATTCCAAACAACATAAGGTTTTCCTGTGGCTATAGCGATGCCATTTCTGCCCATTCTTCTTCAGACAGCATTTTTTCAAATTCAACCAAAATGATCAGCTCGCCATTTTTATTGCAAACACCTTGAATGAACCGTGCACTTTCATCGTTGCCAACGTTCGGCGCTGTTTCAACTTCTGACTGCTTCAAATAAACAACTTCTGCAACCGAATCAACAAGCACACCAACAACCTGACCCTCAAGTTCAAGAACAACAATGCGTGTCTGGTCTGTCACCTCAGCCTCTGGCAACCCAAAACGCGTGCGGGTATCAATGACCGTTACAACGTTACCACGCAAATTGATAATGCCGAGCACGTAATTTGGCGCGCCAGGCACGGGAGCAATCTCTGAGTAACGCAAAACTTCCTGAATTTGCATAACGTTAATGCCGTACGTTTCATCATCTAAACGAAACGTGACATATTGAAGTACCTGATCTTCTAATTGATCAGAGTTATGAGCTGTACTTGAAGACATTGATCGCCTCTTACTAACCGCTTCCGCGGTATTTATTGTTAAGAATTCGCCAAGTTATAAATGGCTCGTCATAGCTTAAATATAGAACATAGCGCACTCTGCGCCACCTTATTCACTCCGAAACATGCAACTTATTTTCATCAAGCAGATCGGCAAAACTATCCACATCTAGCAGAGCACACATTTTGTCTATGACAGTTCCTGCTAACCATGGCCGTTTACTGTTGCAAGTACGCCACTTAACTTGACTCTGTTGCAGCCTGACGGCATGAGAAACAGAGGTACATGCTAATGCCCAGTTAGTATCACCCAGTCGAATCACAAACTCATAATCCTCGATACCTGATGCCTGCATTCGGCTAGGCATAACCCAGCGAGCTGTATCCACAACTTGCAGATTGCCGGCGTTGCTATTAAGCATCCCTAGGTACCAAGAACTTCTACCGACGATCGGCGTAATATCTGAATCGATACGATGAATCGAGCCCAGAGAAACTAAAGGTACTGCGAGCTGAAGACCTTTCACGTCAAACAAAAGCGCTTCGAATTCGGGCAAGTTCTTAAAGGAGTTTTCGCGTACTCGTACTTGAGGCGGCTCTGGCTCTGGCTCTGGCTCTGGCTCTGGCTCTGGCTCTGGCTCTGGCTCTGGCTCTGGCTCT
>NZ_LWFI01001619.1:0-916 GCF_001635735.1 Oleiphilus sp. HI0067 | reverse complement strand
ACTCTTGTATTGATGGCAGTCTTTATCCCGGTTTCACTCATGCCGGGTATTTCTGGACAAATGTACAATCAGTTTGCGATCACAATTGTAGTTTCTGTTATTATTTCTGCCATTAATGCCTTAACCTTAAGTCCAGCGCTTTGCGCCTTGATGCTTAGACCAGCAGCTGAACATGGTGAAAAACATAAAGCGTTAGTCTTCCGAAAATTCGATCAGTATTTTGATAAATTGACTGATGGCTATCATGCGATTGTTGCAAAAAGTATTCGTCGGCTAATGATTGTTGGTGTCATATTAGTTTTTGTCGTTCTCAGTATGGGGCAATCGATTAATATTGTTGCTAAAGGTTTCGTGCCAGATGAGGATGTAGGCAGTTTTGCGATGGATGTTCAGCTGCCTGCCGGAGCATCCTTGAATCGTACTTTAGAAGTATTCGATCAAATACATGAGATCATTGAGTCTGAAGAAGAGGTGGTAGATTTTATTACTGTGCCTGGCTTCAGTATGTTAACCGGTGCTGCATCCTCGAATGCAGGCTTAGGGTTTGTGATGTTGAAAGACTGGGCAGAACGAAAGCAACCCAGTCAACATCAAGATGCTGTGATGCAGCGCTTACAGACTAAATTTAATGCGGTTTCTGCTGCTAATATTCGCGCGTTTTCGATGCCGCCAATACCTGGCTTGGGAGCAACATCCGGCTTGGAATATGTTCTGAAAAATCTGGAGGGCAAATCGTCCGCAGATTTTGGTGAGGCTGTTCGAAGTTTTATCATTGCAGCTAACCAAACACCCGAAATTGCTTTTGCATTCACAACATATCAAGCCAATATTCCACAGATATTTATCGATCTTGATCGCGAAAAAGCGAAGAATCTTGGTATCCCCTTGTCGGATATTTTCTTAACACTACAAACTC
>NZ_LWFI01001618.1:0-625 GCF_001635735.1 Oleiphilus sp. HI0067 | reverse complement strand
CAGGTATCAGAACTTGCTGAGGGAATGTCGATCGCGTTAGCAGAAGGCATAATTTAATTCCTGATACTGTTCTAATTAGTAGTAAACACTTGATTATGTACTAGCCTTACGACGAACGGTTTAAAATTTGACGGTTATATCGAACTTCTTATAGGTAATTATGAGTAAAAAAGGCCTTTTTAAGATTCTTGTAGTTGATGATGAGGAGCAGATCCTAGATTCTTTGAGGCGTCTTTTTCGTTCGAACGACTTCGAAATCATTTGCGAAACGAACCCCATTGAAGCTATCGAAATCCTGAGCATAACACGCTTCGATGTCATCATTTGCGACATGCGCATGCCACAAATGAGTGGTGCTGATTTTTTAGTTCGAGCCAAAAAAATACGTCCAGCAGCCGAACGTATTCTGCTGACAGGTTATGCAGACCTAGACTCTACGATAAAATCAATCAATGATGCCCAAATTTATGCCTTCGTTACTAAACCTTGGGATCCGAATCAGCTAGTTCAATTAGTAGCTAGTGCTATTGAAAAGCAACATAAAGAAAAAGTTAAAATTCGTATCCTTCGTACTTTAAAAGAAACTAATGAGGAGATAGCACAAGCTAATGAGCGTCAAGAGACC
>NZ_LWFI01001617.1:0-969 GCF_001635735.1 Oleiphilus sp. HI0067 | reverse complement strand
TTTCTTACGCACGAAGTAAATCAAGGTACCGAGTAATGCGACAATCGATGCGACACCCGCTGCAATAGCCACCCAAAGCATTTCATTACTTTTTTCATCCTCCATACCATGCGTAAAATCAGCCATTTTAGTTGCTTCTTCACTCAAGTCTGGCGCAATGTTCTGCTCAGGTTCGACAGTCTCGCCTGGCTCATCAAGCCCTTCAACCGGCTCGACAGCTTCTTCTTCAACTGCGATGATTTTATTTGCTTCGCCCATTGGAATAGGGAAAGCCACTTCGAATACTTTAGGTTTTAAATTAACAGGTTCCCCAGCTTCATTGACGCCCTTCACTTTCACCGCCAACTTATAAACGCCATCACCCGCTTCGGGCATGATATTGATCGCCCAGCGCGCTTCATCTCCAATTCGTTCGACAGCTTTGATTAAGCTATTACCATCGGGAGATTTCACCTTCGCAAACACACTAGTCTCCTCCAGCAATATATCAGTCGATAAAGCGCTGACTACTAGCCTATGCATTGGCTGGTCACCCCCAACCACAGACAATTCAAAATCAAATGGAGGACGCAAGGTCACTGTTTGTTCAAACCGACGCTTAAATGTTTTTCCATCAACATCAACAGCGACAATGTAAGTACCTTCGTTTTTCAATTTAGAGATTTGATCTCTAAACACACTGTCAGAACCGAGTTTCATGGCTCGACTGCCTGATTGCCCTACTTCATCAGTAACACTTAAATCGACCTCTAAGATGGACAGAAAGTCGCTATCGGTGATTAATTCACCCTCATCGAAGAAGCTGGCATTAACATCCAATACATCGCCTGCAAATACGTTACTTGGCAATGTCGGGACATCCATCTGCAAATTGCTCACAATCGTGACACGGCTATCCGGACCAACGTCCGCATCAATCACCCACTCTCCCTCATCAGGCTGCGTGACTGTTATCAATTCGTAACCCGA
>NZ_LWFI01001616.1:0-961 GCF_001635735.1 Oleiphilus sp. HI0067 | reverse complement strand
AGTTGAAAGGCGCGGTAATGAAAGTCGGTCAGATCGTCTCTCAGACTCAAGATTTTCTCCCTGAGGAATTCTCGCAAGCCTTGAAGAAGCTCCAGAAGCAAGCGCCCCTGTCGAGTTTTCAGTGATTAAAGAGCAAGTCGAGTCAGAATTAGGTAAGCCTATCACCGATCTATTTAAGACTTTTGACGAAGAACCCTACGCGGCGGCCTCTATAGGTCAAGTACACCGGGCGGTCACTTTAAACGGCGAAGACGTCATCGTTAAGGTGCAATATCCGGGAGTAGACCGTTCTGTTGATTCAGATTTAAAGCAATTAAAACTCACACTCAAGCTTGGCGGTTTATTAAAAATGCCAAAAGAAAGTGTCGACGCGTTGTTTAATGAATTAAGAGATCGTTTAAAAGAAGAGCTCGATTACACTTTAGAAGCTCATAACTTAAATCGTTTTGCTCAGTTTCACTCGAAAGACGAAGGGATAATAATACCCGAAGTCTTCGATAAATATTCCACAAAGCGTGTTTTAACACTGGGGTTAGTTGAGGGTGATGCGGCCGAAGATCTTGTTTCGCTGGGATATACCGAGCAGCAAAGATCTGTGATTGCTGAGCGGGTCTTTAAAATGTTGAGTGATCAATTGTTTTCTGGTCAGTGCATTCATGGTGATCCACACCCCGGTAATTTTGCATTTCGACCCGATGGCTCAATCATTATTTATGATTTTGGTTGTATCAAAGAGTTGAAGCCTGAAATTGTTCAGGCCTATCGAGATTCGGTCGTTAGTGCTATCGACGAGGATTATGCAGCCTTGGATGAGGCCTTGATAAGACTCGGGGCGCGCGTGGCAAATAAAGCAAGTCCTGGTTCTGACTTCTATAAACTTTGGCGGGACATTTTTTTTCAGCCATTTGCCGGACAACCTTTTAATTACGGCGAGTCAAAACTTCATGTTGATGCGATGGAG
>NZ_LWFI01001615.1:0-689 GCF_001635735.1 Oleiphilus sp. HI0067 | reverse complement strand
GCAGTTAGCTTCCTTTCTTCGAAAATCTCTTGTTATAAAATTTGTTAAGACGCATTGCTGTGTGTAAAATGTCCGACCCCAATTTTCTTAGTCGTACATTTTAGGCAGAGTTGTTGGTCTAAGTGTATGAAATTACTAGATGTTTTAGAGAGAATGCTATGGCAGCAGGTTTGTTCCGCCCAGAAGAGTTTCGTGATAACTGTGGTTTTGGGCTCATTGCGCACACAGAAGGTGCGCCTAGCCATGCTTTGTTGGAAACAGCAATTGAGTCGCTCACATGTATGACCCACCGCGGTGGTATCGCGGCAGATGGCAAAACAGGTGACGGTTGTGGTTTGTTATTACAAAAGCCAGATTCATTTTTACGCAAAGTCGCACAAGAAGAATTGTCACTGACTTTAGGTGATCAATACGGCGTAGGCATGATTTTCTTGCAGCTAGATGATGAGCGTGCAGCGCAGGCGCGAGCGACATTTGAAGCTGCCTGTGCAGACGAAGGTTTAAACGTTAAAGCATGGCGTGTTGTGCCAACTGATAATGCTTGTTTAGGTCGAATGGCTCTAGATTGCTTGCCACAGATAGAGCAAGTTTTTGTTGAAGCGAACGATGATATTGATGAGCAAGCGTTTGGCTTAAAGTTATTTGTCGCCCGTAAAAAGATTGAGCGTGCGTTAAGTCAGGAAGAAGAC
>NZ_LWFI01001614.1:0-2043 GCF_001635735.1 Oleiphilus sp. HI0067 | reverse complement strand
GTATTGCTATAAAGCAGTTACCACGAAGAATCGCAGTCTAGCTGCGAATGCCCTTGCCTTTAGAAAGTAAAAACAAAGCCGTCGAAAATAATAGAACAATAAAAACAATAACCATCCCAAACGCGAATCGAATATCGATATCACTCACACCCAATATTCCGTAACGAAAAGCATTCACCATATATAAAATCGGGTTCGCTTGAGATACGTTCTGCCAAAACTCTGGCAGAAGCGAAATACTATAGAACACACCACCGAGGTAGGTGAGCGGCGTTAATACAAAAGTAGGGACGATAGAGATGTCATCAAATTTCGTCGCGAATACTGCATTAATAAATCCGCCAAGCGAAAATACAATCGCAGTCATTATCACCATACTGGCCGTCACCAGTACGTTGTGAACAACTAAATCGGTAAAGAATAAAGAGAGTAAGGTAACGATAATCCCTACCCCAACACCACGCGCAACACCTCCGGCAACGTAACCGCTCAGCACAACCCAGTTTGGAACAGGTGAAACGAGTATTTCCTCAATACTGCGCTGGAACTTCAAACTAAAGAAAGACGACACCACGTTTGCATAAGAGTTAGTAATCACCGACATCATAATCAAGCCTGGGACAATAAAACTCATATAGTCATAGCCGCCCATTTCTCCGATACGAGGCCCGATAAGATTGCCAAAAATGACAAAATACAAAGCCATGGTAATCGCAGGTGGAAGCATCGTTTGCGCCCAGATTCGTGTAAATCGACGAATCTCTTTTACTACGATGGTCGTAAAAGCAATCCAGATTTGATGTGCGTTCATTTGGTTTGCTCCTTCGAATTTAAGTCTTGGCTAGAGCTAACCAAAGATAAAAACAACTCTTCCAAACGGTTACTTTTATTGCGAATACCCAATACCTTCCAGTCTTCATCTTTGACGGCATCAAAAAACGTCCCTAAGTCTCTTCCCTGCTCGACAGTCAGCTCGATAGCACCGTCGTACGTTAGCGCGGTATCATATCCATCTAACTCTGGCGCCTTACTTAATGGCGGCGTCGTTTCGAAGACATAGGTTTGCTTGGTTAACTTACTCAGCAATTCGTGCTTTGGACTATTCTCGAGAATTTCACCCTTATCAATGATGGCAATATTGCGACACAACTCCTCAGCTTCTTCGAGGTAGTGTGTAGTCAAAATGATGGTAGTACCCGCATCGTTAATTTCTTGAAGGAACTTCCACATGGATCGACGCAGCTCAATGTCAACGCCAGCAGTAGGCTCATCTAGAATCAGCAATTTTGGCTTATGAATAAGTGCTCGTGCGATCATTACACGGCGCTTCATGCCACCGGAAAGCATTCGAGCCGGCTCGTTGCGTTTTTCCCAAAGACCAAGTGCTTTTAAATATACTTCTGCGGTTTGCTTCGCCTCTGATGCAGGAATACCGTAATAGCCCGCTTGCGTCACAAGAATATGCTCAACTTTCTCAAACTGGTTGAAATTGACCTCTTGCGGTACGACGCCCAAACAAGTCTTTGCCTTCTCGAGCTCGCGATCTAAGTCATAATCAAAGATTTTTACCGTGCCGGACGTTTTATTTACGAGTGAGGAGACAATACCAAGCGTCGTTGATTTACCCGCTCCATTTGGTCCTAACAAAGCAAAGAAGTCCCCCTTCTTCACATTCAAGGAGACATCTTTTAAGGCAACGTGCCCATTGTCGTAAGTCTTGTTCAAGCTCACGACCTCTAACGCATTGGTCATCGAGATATTCACTTTAGTAGGTTTGAGGCAGTTTGTATGAGGGCGCACTTATCAAATTTCAAGCGATCGTCAAAAAAGACTTTGATAAGCGCAGATGAGGAGAGCGCGTAGGAAATGTCAGTTAGAGATATTTAGTAGTAAAAAGCCAAGCTTACATGCCCGACATTATATGCTTCAGACTCCATTTAGAAGTTGCGCCAGACAGAAGGAAGGCATTCTCATCAATGCCAAATGCTCCCTTAGGCAAACTATCTTTAATATATAGCGCCTCTGCTTCGGAATGACTTTCAT
>NZ_LWFI01001613.1:0-1202 GCF_001635735.1 Oleiphilus sp. HI0067 | reverse complement strand
TGTCATTCCGCATCTTTTAATAATGGCATGTCTAACGGCATGCATTGCGGTAATGGAAGTCAGTCTGTTTCGTTTCTTGGGCGAGCTCGTCGACCTACTAACGGCAAGCACACCGGCTACTCTCTGGGAAGAACACTCTTCTACTCTAACGGGATATGGCGTCATTGTTCTTTTGGTTTTACCGATCACCGTTCTTCTTCACTCTAGCGTGATTCATCAAGCCTTGCTTGGCAACTATCCTATGCGCATTCGTTGGAATGCACACCGCTATTTGCTTGGACAAAGCCTTGGCTTTTTCCAAGATGAGTTTGCTGGACGAATTGCCACAAAAGTCATGCAGACAGCGTTATCCGTGCGGGAAGCTGTGATGAAGATGCTCGATGTCTTGCTCTATGTAAGCGTTTATTTTATTGGCATGGTCAGTGTGCTCGCCATGAATGACCCGACGCTAAGCATCCCTCTTTTACTTTGGTTTGCTTCATATGTTGGAGTACTTTGCCTGTTTATTCCGCAACTAAGACAAATTTCTACCTTACAGGCTGATGCTCGCTCTGCCATGACCGGCAGCATCGTTGATACCTACACTAATATTTCAACGGTTAAGCTATTCAGCCATTCAAACCGCGAGGCTGACTATGCACGCGAATCGATGGATGGTTTTCTTCAAACCGTTTACCCACAGATGCGTTTAGTCACCAAGCTAAATGTCAGCGTATGGTTCCTGAATTCACTGCTGCTGTTTTCGGTAGCGACCTTATCCATTTATCTTTGGTCCGTTGATGCGGTGAGCACAGGTGCGATTGCAGTGGCCATTGGTTTAGCCTTGCGTTTGAACGGCATGTCGCAGTGGATTATGTGGGAAGTGTCGGCATTGTTTGAGAATATCGGATCGGTGCAAGACGGCATCAATACCATCTCACAGCCCAAACTAATTCAAGATAAAAACAATGCAAACGCGCTTGCGATGGCTAAGGGCCAAATTGACTTTAATCAGGTCAGTTTTGAATACAATGCCGGTGAATCAGTGCTTAAAGATTTATCTCTGCGAATTAAAGCGGGAGAGAAAATCGGACTGGTAGGCCGTTCTGGTGCTGGGAAATCAACACTCATCAATCTTCTGCTGCGTTTTCACGATATTCAGAAAGGCGAAATTCTTGTCGATGGGCAAAACGTTAGTGCGGTTCAACAAGAAAGCCTTAGGG
>NZ_LWFI01001612.1:0-840 GCF_001635735.1 Oleiphilus sp. HI0067 | reverse complement strand
GTGCTCTTGTGTAAAAATCATGTGAATTGCCTCTTACAAAACTGTTTTTATTCTGTCGGTTACCAAGCTTAAAGTCGTGCCACGCCAAAGGTATTCGGGCGTAGAGTTCGACGTTTTTCTTCGTCACAAATATCTAACAAAAATGCTAATACTTTTCGGGTGTCACGTGGGTCGATAAGTCCATCATCCCAAAGCCTTGCCGTGCCATATAGTGAGGTTGAACCTTTATCCAATTTGTCGGCAGTAGCTTTTTCTAAAACGTCTAACATTGCGGGATCTGCTTCTTTACCCATTTTGGCGTGCTTGTCTTCGGTAACAATACGCAAGACCTTGCCAGCTTGCGCTCCACCCATTACGGCCGTTCTACTGTTTGGCCAAGCGAAGATAAAACGAGGGTCTAATCCGCGCCCACACATTGCATAGTTACCTGCGCCGTAAGAGCCGCCAACCACGATGGTAAGTTTCGGTACGCTTGCGTTAGCCACGGCTTGCAGCATCTTAGAGCCGTGTTTGATAACGCCATTTTGTTCTGCATCGGTACCAACCATAAATCCGGTTGTATTATGGAAGAACAATAGGCTTGTGCCGGACTGCTCGCATAGTTGGATAAACTGCGCAGCTTTTGCCGCACCTTTTGGTGTGATTGGCCCATTGTTACCAATCAGCCCGCATGCATGGCCTTCAATTTTTAAGAAGCCACAAACGGTTTGATTATCGAACTCGGGTTTGAAATCGACGAAGTCAGATGAATCCGCAATACGCGCAACGATCTCACGCACGTCATAAGGTCGTTTGCTATCACTTGGAACAACGCCGATAAGCTCGTCAGGACTATATTTT
>NZ_LWFI01001611.1:0-670 GCF_001635735.1 Oleiphilus sp. HI0067 | reverse complement strand
AACTCGACCAATGCAGTTCCTGCATAAGCTGTTTCGTACCGCACACCGTCCACATCACTTGATCGGCAATGACGATGAGAAAGCTCGTTTAACTGTCGGGCAAAACTTTGTTGAAGGTTGGACATACTGGTTCGTCATGCCAAACATTTGGTTTAGTTTTATTGCCTTGTATTTAGGGTTAACAGAAGTGTTTGTGTACGGCATGATCTTTAAAGGCGTTTGGACGCTACATGTTCATACAAACTGGCAATATGATCTGTATTTCTTGAATCATAAGAATCCTATCGTACGCAAAATTGCTTACGCATTAGCACATGTATTTACTTTTCCGAATCAGCATCACCACCACCATGCACGCGGGCGTAACTCTGGTAAGAATTTGCAAAACGTTTTGTCGCTGTATGACTGGTTGTTCTGGGGAACACGTGTGATCGAGCTTGAGCCGCCAAAGCGGTATGGCTGGCGTCAAACAGAAGAAGAGAAAAATTCAGCCTTATATCGTTTCTCTGGAACTCTACGTTAAGCCTTGTGGTAAACGATAAAACCCGCTCATTGAGCGGGTTTTTTTATGTCTGCGTATTTTTGAACGGGGCATAGCTTCCTCAATAACAATCTCTCATCAAAACAAAATCTGTAACATTTTTGGGCTTGCCAGTAATTAAATTTAAAC
>NZ_LWFI01001610.1:0-562 GCF_001635735.1 Oleiphilus sp. HI0067 | reverse complement strand
TTATTGCATCACAAGCTGCAGGCATTCCATTTACTGAAGGCCTGAGCTATCGACTATTTATTCTGGTTGCAGGCTTAGTGATTGGCATCTTGTATGTCATGCGTTACGCCAAAATGGTCAAAAATGATCCGTCAAAATCACTCGTCGCTGAAATGGCTGAGAGCAACAAAAAACATTTTCTGACTACTGACAGCAGCATCAGCGATAACTTGACTGGTACTCAAAATATTATTTTGCTTATTTTTTCGGGAACATTCGCCCTGCTAGTTTACGGAGTATCTGTACTAGGTTGGTGGATGGCTGAGATGTCGGCACTATTCTTAGCCTCCTCTATTCTTGTAGCGATTGTCGCTAGAATGGGTGAAGAAGAGTTTAGTAACACATTTGTAGAAGGTGCACGTGAGTTACTAGGTGTTGCATTGGTTATCGGGTTAGCGCGCGGTATCGTCGTCATCATGGACTCGGGTAATCTGACAGGCACTATTTTATATGCATCTGAAGGCATGGTTAGTGGTTTAAGTGAAATTGGATTCATTAACGCTATGTTTGGTGTACAAATACT